>NZ_SOFM01000050.1:0-113567 GCF_004402705.1 Cryobacterium mannosilyticum
AGGCAGCGGCGAAGGCGGCTGCGGCGGCCAACAAGCCGGCCCCGGCAGCCCCGGCAGCCCCGGCGGCACCGTCGGCCCCTTCGGCACCGTCCGGCGGCGGCAGCGCCCCGGCATCCGGCGGCGGCTCGGCGCCAGCCCCGGCCCCCGCTCCTGCTCCGGGTCCTGCCCCGGCGCCGAACGCAAACGCCGTGGATGTGGCGATCTCGTTCGCCAGCGCCCAGCTCGGCGACCGCTACGGCCTCGGCGGCTCCGGCCCCGACGTCTGGGACTGCTCCGGTCTCACCAAGGCGGCCTACGCTGCCGCCGGTGTGTACATCGGATCCCACTCGGCGACGAACCAGTACCGCACCATGGCGAACCAGGGACGCCTGGTCTCATTCAGCCAGGTCCAGCGCGGCGACCTCGTCTTCTGGGGCGGCGGCGGGGACTACTACCACGTGGCGATCTACGTGGGCGGCGGTCAGGTCCTCGAGGCGGCCGATTACGGCAAGCCGGTGCGCATCCACAGCATCTGGTCGCCGGGCGACGTCGCGCCCTACGTGGGCCGCCCCACCGGCTGACCCCCACCCGGCTGACCCCTGCCGGCGGACCCCCACCGGGGCCGTCACACCTCGCCGAGATGTGAGAAAAGCCGCTTGCCAGTCCGGGAAGCGGCTTTTCTCACAGTTCGGCGAGGACTAGTGGCCCTCGGCGGCCAGCTTCTCGATGCCGTCGCGCACGATCTGGTCGGCCTCGGCCGCGTCGCCCCAACCCTCGGTCTTGACCCACTTGTTCGGTTCGAGGTCCTTGTAGTGCTCGAAGAAGTGCTCGATCTCCTTGCGGGTGTACTCGGGGATGTCGGTGACGTCCTGGATGTAGTCCCAGCGCGGGTCGCCGGCCGGAACGGCGATGACCTTCGCGTCGGAGCCGCCGTCGTCGGTCATGTTGAAGACGCCGACGGGGCGCACGGACACGCCGACGCCGGGGAAGAGCGGGAAGTCCAGGAGCACGAGCACGTCGACGGGGTCGCCGTCGAGGCCGAGCGTGTTCTCGAGGAAGCCGTAGTCGGTCGGGTAGACGAAGCTCGTGTAGAGCACCCGGTCCAGGTACACCCGCCCGGTCTCGTGGTCGACCTCGTATTTGTTGCGGCTCCCGCGAGGGATCTCAATCACTGCGTCGTATTCGGCCATGGCCTGGTTTCTCCCTTGATCAAAGTCTGCGGCTAACGTTACTGGATGCAGTCACCACCCCGCCCGAGACTAACCCCGGCCATCGCCGATGTGCGCCGGATGGTGCGGGGTGCCCTCCCGGCCCGCGGGCTCGTGCTGGTGGGCCTGAGCGGGGGAGCGGACTCCCTCGCCCTCGCCGCCGCCTGCGCGTTCGAGGCCGGCCGGGCCGGCATCCGGGCCGGGGCCGTCATCGTCGACCACGCGCTGCAGGCCGGGTCGGCGGATGTCGCGGCCACGGCGGCAGGCCAGGCCACCGCCCTCGGGCTCGCCCCGGTGCTCGTGCTCCGGGTCACCGTCGACCATGCCGCGGCCGGCGACGGCCCGGAAGCGGCCGCCCGCACGGCCCGCTACGCCGCCTTCGACACGGCCCTGGCCGAGACCGGCGCGAGCCACATCCTCCTCGGCCACACTCTCGACGACCAGGCGGAGACGGTGCTGCTCGGCCTGGCCCGGGGATCGGGGCCGACCAGCCTGCAGGGCATGGCCGCCGCCAGCGGACCCTACCTGCGCCCGCTGCTCGGCCTGCGCCGGAGCGTCACGCGACAGTTCTGTGTCGACGCCGGCCTGGCGCCCTGGCACGATCCGCACAACGTCGAACCGCGCTTCACCCGGGTGCGGGTGCGGGAGAGAGTGCTGCCGCTGCTCGAACGGGAGCTCGGCCCGGGTGTCGCCGAGGCGCTCGCCCGCACCGCCGAACAGCTGCGGGAGGACTCGGCGGCCCTCGACGCCCTCGCCCGCGGGATCGGCGACGAGCTCGGCGAGCCCGCGGACGACGGGGCGCTGAGGGTCAGCGTGGCGGTGCTCGCGGCGAGCCCGCCCGCGCTTCGGCAGCGGAGCATCCGTTTCTTCGCCGAACGCGAGTTCGGGGTCTCCCTGGGCCGGGTGCACACCCTGGCCGTCGCCCGCCTGGTCACCGACTGGCACGGGCAGAAGGCGCTCGACCTGCCAGGCATTAGAGTTGTACGGCAGGACGGATGGTTGATTTTCTCCGGGCCTGGACCCGAACCGAGCAAAGGACCCTCTCGCTCCCATGGAACCACGCGACATTGACGGCGACCTGACCGAGATTCTGATCGAGGAAGAGGCCATCCGCGACAGGCTGGCCGAGTTGTGCCGCCGGATCGAGGCGGACTACGCCGGCAAGGACCTGCTGCTCGTCGGAGTCCTCAAGGGTGCCGTGATGGTGATGGCCGACCTGGCCCGCGAACTCAAGCACCCCATCGCGATGGACTGGATGGCCGTGAGCTCCTACGGCTCCGGAACGCAGTCCAGCGGCGTCGTGCGCATCCTCAAGGACCTCGACACCGACCTGCACGGCCGCAACGTGCTCATCGTCGAGGACATCATCGACTCGGGCCTGACCCTGTCCTGGCTCCTCGCCAACCTCAAGTCGCGTGAACCGGAGTCCGTGGAGATCTGTGCGCTGCTCCGCAAGCCGGATGCCGCGAGGGTCGACATCGATGTGAAGTACCTCGGTTTCGACATCCCGAACCAGTTCGTCGTGGGCTACGGCCTCGACTACGACGAGAAGTACCGCAACCTGCGTTCGGTCGGCGTGCTCGCGCCGCACATCTACGCCTAACGATCGCGCTCAGGGCGAACACACGGCGACCACCCAGTGGCGGCACGATAGCCTGTGACAACCATGAACGTCAAGAAACTACTGCGCGGGCCACTCCTCTACATCATCCTGGCGATTGTCGCCGTGTGGGTAGGGTCGAGTCTCATCACCATGTCGGGGTTCAAAGAGATCCCCACCCAGCAGGGACTCGAGTTCCTGAAGGACGGGAAGGTCTCCCAGGCCAAGATCGTCGACGGTGACCAGCGGGTCGACCTGACCCTCACCAAGGCCGACAAGGAACTCGGCAACCAGGTGCAGTTCTACTACGTCGCCCCGCGCGGCGCGGAGGTCGTCGACGCCGTCACCGGCGCGAACCTGCAGGACGGCTTCACCGACGAGGTGCCGCAGTCGAGCTGGTTCCTCTCGCTGCTGAGCATCCTGCTCCCGCTGCTCCTGATCGGCGTCTTCTTCTGGCTGATGCTCTCGGGCATGCAGGGCGGCGGCAACAAGGTCATGCAGTTCGGCAAGTCCAAGGCCAAACTGGTCTCCAAGGAGAGCCCCCAGGTCACCTTCGCGGATGTCGCGGGTGCCGACGAGGCGATCGAGGAACTCGAGGAGATCAAGGACTTCCTCAAGGAGCCCGCGAAGTTCCAGGCCGTCGGCGCGCGCATCCCCAAGGGTGTGCTGCTCTACGGCCCTCCCGGCACCGGCAAGACCCTGCTCGCCCGCGCCGTCGCCGGCGAGGCCGGCGTGCCGTTCTACTCCATCTCCGGCTCCGACTTCGTCGAGATGTTCGTCGGCGTCGGTGCCAGCCGCGTGCGCGACCTGTTCCAGCAGGCGAAGGAGAACGCCCCGGCCATCATCTTCATCGACGAGATCGACGCCGTCGGCCGTCACCGCGGCGCCGGCATGGGCGGCGGGCACGACGAGCGCGAGCAGACCCTCAACCAGCTCCTGGTCGAGATGGACGGCTTCGACGTGAAGGCCAACGTCATCCTGATCGCCGCGACGAACCGTCCGGACATCCTCGACCCCGCACTGCTGCGCCCCGGCCGCTTCGACCGCCAGATCGGCGTCGACGCTCCGGACATGCTCGGCCGCAAGCGCATCCTCGAGGTGCACGCCAAGGGCAAGCCGATGGCGAAGGGCGTCGACCTCGAGGTTCTCGCCCGCAAAACCCCGGGCTTCACCGGCGCCGACCTGGCCAACGTGCTCAACGAGGCCGCACTGCTCACCGCGCGCTCCAACGCGCAGCTGATCGACAACCGTGCCCTCGACGAGGCCGTGGACCGGGTGATGGCCGGCCCGCAGCGCCGCACCCGCATCATGCGCGACAAGGAGAAGCTGATCACGGCCTACCACGAGGGCGGGCACGCCCTCGTCGCCACCGCGATGAACAACACCGACCCGGTGACCAAGATCACCATCCTCCCGCGCGGCCGAGCCCTCGGTTACACCATGGTCATGCCGATGGAAGACCGCTACTCGGTCTCCCGCAACGAGCTCCTCGACCAGCTCGCCTACGCGATGGGCGGCCGCGTCGCCGAAGAGATGATCTTCCACGACCCGACCACCGGCGCCTCCAACGACATCGAGAAGGCCACCGCCACGGCCCGCAAGATGGTCACCGAGTTCGGTATGAGCGCGGCCGTCGGCCCGCTCAAGCTCGGCCAGTCCTCCGGCGAGGTCTTCCTCGGCCGCGACATGGGCCACCAGCGCGACTACTCGGAGCGGATGGCCGAGAGCGTCGACAAGGAGGTGCGCGAGCTTCTCGAGGCGGCGCACGACGAGGCCTACGAGGTGCTCGGACGCAACCGGGCGATCCTCGACAGGCTGGCCGCCGCGCTGCTCGAACACGAGACGCTCAGCCAGGCCGAGCTCGCGCCGATCTTCGCGGACGTCGAGAAGCTCCCGCCCCGGCCGCAGTGGCTCTCCAGTACCAACCGTCCGGTCTCCGACCTGCCGCCGATCGAGATGCCGCTTCCCAAGGCCGCCATCGACGACGGCGTCGTCGACGGCGGGGTCTCCAGCGGCGACACCGCCCCGATCAAGCCGAAGCGCGCGCCCGCCCGCACCCCGCGTCCCGCCACCGCGTAGGCGCCGGGTGGCAGTCGACAGGACGCGGATCGAGGCCGCGGTCGTTGAGCTCCTTGCCGCGATCGGCGAGGATGTCTCCCGGCCCGGCCTGGAGGCGACCCCGCGACGCGTCGCCGAGTCCTACAGCGAGTACTTCGCCGGGCTCGGCGTCGACCCGCTCGACCACCTGCGGGACACGATCCCGGTCGGCCCGGCCACGGGGGAGCTCGTGCTCGTGCGCGACCTCGCCTTCCGCTCCGTCTGCGAGCACCACCTGCTGCCGTTCATCGGCCGCGCCCACCTGGCCTACCTGCCGGGCGACCGGGTGGTCGGCCTCGGCCGTCTGCCCGCCGTGGTCGACACCCTCGCCGCGCGCCCTCAGGTGCAGGAGCGCCTGACCGAGGAGATCGCCGAGGCGCTGCAGACCGGCCTGGCTCCCCGCGGCATCCTCGTGGTGCTCGACGCCGTGCACGGCTGCGTGACCACCCGCGGTCCCCGCCAGACGGCCAGCTCGACCGTGACCATGGCCAGCCGCGGCGAACTGTCCGACCCGGCGCACCGCGCGGAGATCATGGCCCTGATCGGTGCCGGCCCGATAAGTGCCGGCCCGATCGGTGCTGCACGGTGACCGTGTCGACCCAGGTGATGGGGGTGCTCAACGTCACGCCCGACTCGTTCAGCGACGGCGGCAAATGGGCCACGACGGATGCCGCGATCAGCCACGGCCTCGCCCTCCGCGCCGAGGGAGCCGACCTGATCGACGTGGGCGGTGAGTCCACCCGCCCGGGCGCGGTCAGGGTCTCGCCCGCCGACGAGCAGTCCCGGATCATCCCGGTGATCACCGAACTGGCCCGGCAGGGCGTGGTGGTCAGCGTGGACACCCTCAACTCGGGCACCGCCGCGGCAGCCGCCGCGGCCGGCGCCGCCATCATCAACGACGTCTCCGGCGGTCTCGCCGACCCGCGGATGGCCGCCGTCGCCGCCGACACCGGGCTCACCTATGTCGCCATGCACTGGCGCGGGCACGCGCAGAAGATGGATTCGCTGGCGGTCTACGGCGACGTCGTCGCCGAGGTGCTCGCCGAACTGTCCTGGCGGGTCGACGCCCTCACCAACGCGGGCGTCCGGCGCGACAAGATCGTGCTCGACCCGGGCCTCGGCTTCGCGAAGCTCCCGGCGCACAACTGGCGGCTGCTCGCGAACCTGGACGCGTTCGGCACCCTCGGGCTGCCGGTCATGGTCGGCGCGTCCCGCAAGCGTTTCCTGGCCGGGGTGCTTCCGGAAGACGCCGGCATCGAGGCGCGCGACCTGCCGACCGCGGTGCTCAGCGTGCTCGCCGCCCAGGCCGGGGCGTGGGCGGTGCGCGTGCACGACGTCCCGGCGACCCGCACGGCCCTGAACGTGCTCGCACTGGTGGACTCCGCCAGAATGGAACCATGACAAGCGACTCCATCACCCTCACCGGGCTGCGGGTCACCGCGCACCACGGCGTCTACGACTTCGAGCGTGAGAACGGGCAGGACTTCGTCATCGACGTCACGGTGTGGCTCGACCTCCGGGCCGCGGCACACTCCGACGACCTGGCCGGCACCATCCACTACGGCGAACTCGCGGTCGAGGTGACGGATGCCGCGAGGGGCAACCCGGTGGACCTGATCGAGACCGTCGCCGAACGCATCGCAGCCGTGGTTCTCGCCCACGAGCAGGCGGAACGGGTGCAGGTCACCGTGCACAAACCGAATGCCCCCATCTCGGTGCCGTTCGCCGACGTCGCCGTGCAGATCACCCGGACCCGGGCATGAGCCCGGCATCCGCAGGCACCGGCCCCGCCGATTCGCCGCACGCCGATCCACCGCACGCCGATCCACCGCACGCCGAGCCGGTCGTGCTCGCCCTCGGCAGCAACCTCGGCGACCGCACCCGGACCCTGGCCGCCGCCGTGCGGGCCCTCGCGGACCTGCCCGGCTTCGACCTGACCGGAGTGTCGCCGGCATTCGAATCCGCCGCCGTCAAACCGTCCGGGGTCGATGAGACCGCCCCCCGCTACCTCAACTCGGTGGTCGCCGGGGAGTACACCGGCACCCCGCACGCCCT
Source organism: Cryobacterium mannosilyticum (assembly GCF_004402705.1). Classification (NCBI taxonomy): domain Bacteria; kingdom Bacillati; phylum Actinomycetota; class Actinomycetes; order Micrococcales; family Microbacteriaceae; genus Cryobacterium; species Cryobacterium mannosilyticum. Next base: position 6,940 of record NZ_SOFM01000050.1, read on the forward strand.
GCTCGACGCGGTCAACGGCATCGAAGCCGACCTCGGCCGGGTGCGCGCCGAACGCTGGGGCGACCGCACGCTGGACATCGACATCATCGTCTTCGGCGCCCTGGAGTTCTCCGACGACCGGCTGACGATCCCGCATCCGCTGGCCCACGAACGCGACTTCGTGCTCGCCCCCTGGCTGGAGCTCGACCCGGAGGCGGCCATCCCCGGGCGCGGCCCGGTGCGCGCCCTGCTCGCCGGCCTCCATCCCACGGTGGCGCCCTACCGGGAGATCGGCGGCGACCGATGAAGCGCACCCAGCCGGGCACGGTCATCCTGCTGGTCCTGGTCGGACTCGTGTTCGGGTTCCTGCTCGAGGTGACCGCCGCCGCGACCGGGTCGCCCATCCTGATCCTCCCGATCACCCTGCCGATCGCGCTGGTCGTCATCGGCGTGGCCGTCGCCCTGCTGGCCTGGCCGATCCGCCAGGCCACCCGTGGCAAACCCGGCCGCCGCGTCGACCCGTTCATGGCCATGCGGGTGGCTGTGCTGGCGAAGGCGTCCGCGTTCAGCGGGGCGCTGTTCCTCGGCGCGGGCCTCGGCATCGTGCTCTACGTCCTCACCCGCTCGGTCGTGCCGACGGTAACATCGGTATGGCTCGCCATCGGCATGGCGGTCGGCGCCGCACTCCTCCTCACGGGCGGTCTGGTCGCCGAACACTTCTGCACCCTGCCGCCCGATGACGACGATGAGAAGGAGCGGGGAGAAGCGCGTGCCTGAACCCGAAACGCCACGCCGGCTGGACCTGCCGGACGTCCCCGACTGGAAGCGGGTCTCCCCGCGTTATGTCCTGGTGGAGATCGTCGGCACCGTGCTCTTCGGCCTCGCCCTCTGCGGCGGCGCGGTCGTGCTCTGGCTCGTCGTCGGCCTGGAGTGGGCACCGTACCTGATCGGGGCGATCGTGCTCGTCACCCTGCTCACCGTGCTCTTCGAGCCGCGCCGGGTGCGCGCCATCGGCTACCAGCTGCGGCAGGACGACCTGCTGTTCCGGCGGGGCATCATGTTCACGCGCTTCGTGTCGGTTCCCTACGGTCGGATGCAGCTGGTCGACATCACCCGCGGCCCGATCGCCCGCTGGCTCGGCCTGGCCGACCTGAAATTCGTCACCGCGGCCGCCTCCTCCGGCGTGCTCATCCCCGGCCTGGCCGAGGCCGACGCGGAGAGCCTGCGCGACCGGCTGGTCGAACTGGCCGAGAGCCGCCGGGCCGGGCTGTGACCAGCCTCGCCGACGGTGAATGGCACCGGCTGCATCCGGCCAGCCCGCTGCTGCGCGGCGGGATCTTCATCGTCGCGGTGCTCGGCTTCATCGTCGCGAACCTCCGCGAACGGCTGATCGACTTCTTCTTCGGCGTGCCCGTCTACGGCAGTGACCCGATCGACGAGATCATGCGGCGCGGCGCGGTCGGCTGGGCGCTGCTCATCGTCGCCGTCGTGCTCGTGTTGATCCTGCTCGGCTTCTACCTCTCCTGGCGCATGCACACCTTCCGGGTCAGCGACGAGGTCGTCGAGGTGCGCAGCGGACTTGTCTTCCGCAGCAACCGGCGGGCCAGGCTCGATCGGATCCAGGGCGTCAACATCGTGCGGCCGTTCGTGCCGCGGCTGTTCGGGGCCGCGAAACTCGAGGTCAGCGTGGCCGGGCAGGACGCGAACGTGCAGTTGGCCTACCTGGGCTCGGCCCTGGCGGATGCGCTGCGCCGGGACATCCTGCACCTCGCCTCCGGGCTCCGCCAGCCCGCCGCCTCTGCCTCTGCCTCTGCCGCTGCTGCTGCTGCTGCCGCCGCCTCTGCCGCCTCTGCCGCGGCTACCTCCACCACGGCTGTTCCGAATTCAGGAACCGAGGCCGAAAACGGGGCGGAAACCGGCGGCCTCCGCAGTCAGCGGGCTTCCGCACCTGAATTCGGGACAGCGGAGGGCCGGGTTCCCGGGGGGAGCGGCGCTCCCGCGGGGATCGGCGCGGCGGCGGCAGGCATCGCCGGCGGGATCGGCGGATTCGCCGTCGACCGGGCGAACGAGTTCTTCGCCCCGGAACTGGATCCGGACGCGGCCCCACCCGAGTCGGTCGTGCGGATCCCGCCCGGCCGGCTGATCGGCTCGGTCTTCTTCAGCGGCTTCACCGTGTTCCTCGTGCTGGCCGGGATCGCCCTCGTCGTCTCCATCGCGTTCGGCGGCAGCGGCTGGCTGCTCGTGGCCATCCTCCCCGGCATGATCGGCAGCGTCAGCTACTACTTCTCCCGGTTCACCAAGTCCCTGCGCTACAGCATCGCCGGCACCCCCGACGGCGTGCGGGTGGGCTTCGGCCTGCTGTCGACGAGCAACGAGACGCTCCCGCCCGGCCGCATCCACGCCATCCGGGTGTCGCAGCCCGTGCTCTGGCGCCCGTTCGGCTGGTGGCAGGTGCGGATCAACACGGCCGGGCACTCCACCAATAAGGGCGCGGCCGGCGAGGCCAACACCACGACCCTCCCGGTCGGAACGGAGGACGACGTCGCCCGGGTGCTCGAACTGATCCTGCCCGGGTTCAACTCCGCCGAACACCTCGCGCTGATCGGCCGCGGCCTCCGCTCCACGGGCGGAGACGACGGTTTCACCAATGCGCCCGGGCGTGCCGCCTGGCTCCGCCCGTTCTCCTGGCGCCGCACCGGCTACGCAATCTCAGACGGGATCGCGCTGCTGCGCCGCGGCACCGTCAGCCGGGAACTGATCCTCGTGCCGCTGGCCCGGCTGCAGAGCGTCGGCGTCAGCCAGGGCCCGGTGCTGCGGATGCTCCGCCTCGCCTCGGCCTCACTGCACACCGTCGCCGGCCCGGTCGCCGCCACGCTCAGCGTGCTCGACGCCGGAGAGGCCGTGACCCTGTTCGAGCGCGTCTCCGCCGGCGCGATCGAGTCCGCCCACCTGGACACCAGCCACCACTGGAACCTCCCGAACGGAGCCCCCCGATGACGCAGCGACCCGGCCGACTCGGGATCGGCATCATCGGCGCCGGCCATGTCGGCCCCATCCTCGGCGCTGCCCTGGCCGGCGCCGGCCACGCGATCGTCGGAATCTCCGCGATCTCCCAGACCAGCCGCGACCGGGCCGAAGCCATCCTGCCGTTCGTGCCCATCCTGACCGTGCCCGAGATCGTCGAGCGCAGCGAACTGGTGATCATCGCCGTGCCGGACACCCAGCTGGAAAGCCTCATCGCCGGGCTCGCCGCCACCGGCACCTGGCAGGCCGGCCAGCTCGTGCTGCACACCTCCGCCCGGTTCGGCACGACCGTGCTCGCCCCGGCCCAGGCCGGCGGGGCGATCCCGCTGGCGATCCACCCGGCGATGAGCTTCACCGGCACGAGCATCGACATCGCCCGGCTGGCCGATAGCTGGTTCGCGGTAACCGCTCCCACCCCGGTTCTGCCGATCGCGCAGGCGCTCGTCGTGGAGATGGGCGGCGAACCGGTGATCGTCGCGGAGGCCGATCGCCCCCGTTACGCCGAGGCCGTGGACACGGCCACCGCGTTCGCGACCTCGATCGTCGAACAGGCGACCGGCCTGCTCGCCGGGATCGGGATCGACCGGCCCGGCGCCGTGATCGCGCCGCTGGTGCGCTCGGCCATGGAGAACGCCCTGGCCCGCACCAGCCCCGACCGGCTCGACCTGTCCCTGCTCGCGGACCTGCCTGGGCCGGGCACCCGCGACGACCCGGCCGGCGAAAACCGTGCCCGCGAAGACCCTGCACACGAAGACGCTGACGACTTCGATGAATGAACCAACCGCAACACACGGAGGACGAGTGAACGTGCTCACCACACCAGAGGTCATCGACACCATCGCCGGGCTGCGCGCCCGGCTGGCCGAAACCGGGGAGCGAGCCGGCGAAAGGCCCCGCGTCGTGCTCGTTCCGACCATGGGCGCCCTGCACGCGGGCCACCTGGCCCTGGTGCGCCGGGCCCGGGAACTCGGCGACATCGTGGTGGTGTCGATCTTCGTCAACCCGCTTCAGTTCGGCGCCGGCGAGGACCTCGCCAGCTACCCGCGCACCCTGGGCGCGGACGTCGCCGCCCTCGGCGCGGTCGGCGTGGACCTCGTCTTCGCCCCCACCGGCCAGGTCATGTACCCGCACGGCCCCAGCTCCACCCGGGTCACCGCCGGTCCCGTCGGCACGCTCTACGAGGGTGCGGCGCGGCCCGGGCATTTCGACGGCATGCTCACCGTCGTCTGCAAGCTGATGAACATCGTCGGCCCCGACGTGGTCGTCTTCGGCGAGAAGGACGCCCAGCAGGTGTTCCTGGTCGAAGCGATGCTCGAGGACCTCGACTTCCGGCCCGTGATCGAGGTCGTCCCGATCGTGCGGGAACAGGGCGGGCTCGCGCTCTCCAGCCGCAACCGCAACCTCGCCGAGGAGCAGCGCGCCGCGGCCAGGGCGCTGTCGGCGGGGCTGGCGGCCGCCGCATCCGTCGCCGGCCGGGGCACAGCCGCAGCCCTGCAGGCGGCCCATGCGCTCATCGACGCCCAGCCACTGGTTAAACTGGACTATCTCGTCGTCGTGGACCCGCAGACCTTCCTTCCGGTCGCAGCCGACCATCACGGGCCCGCCCGGATGCTGGTCGCCGCGCTGGTGGGCAGCACCCGCCTGATCGACAACGCAGCCCTCGACCTGAACTGACCATCTTCTTCCCACCAGATCAACCCGCGGAACAGCCAGGGCACCGCCCGCCTGCCAGCCGCCGACGGAGAACCGCATGAGCCCGAACAACACCCCCCAGCCCGCCACGACCGCGGCGGCGACCGACGCCCGGAGCACGGCCGAACTCGCCGAGGCCGAGGCCGCGCTGGCGGAGATCACCGAACAGAAGGCCGTGCGGCTGGCCAAGCGCGACCGCCTGATCGGGGCGGCGACGACCCCCGCCGGCGGCGCCTACCCGGTCTCCGTTCCGGTCACCGACACCATTCCCGCCGTGCGGGCCCGGTTCGGCGCCCTCGAGCCCGACGCCGTCACGGGTGTCACCGCGGGCCTCGCCGGCCGGGTCGTGCACCTGCGCAACACCGGCAAGCTCTGCTTCGCCAGCCTGCAGGCCGGCGACGGCAGTCGCATCCAGGCCATGGTCTCCCTCGGCGAGGTGGGCGCGGAGTCCCTGGCCGAGTGGAAGGACCTGGTCGACCTCGGCGACCACCTCTTCGTCTCCGGCGAGGTCATCTCCTCCCGTCGCGGCGAGCTGTCGATCATGGTCACCGACTGGCAGATCGCCGCCAAGGCCCTGCTGCCGCTGCCGAACCTGCACACCGAGCTCAGCGAGGAGACGCGGGTGCGCAGCCGCTACCTCGACCTGATCGCCCGCGAGCAGGCCCGGGCCAGCGTCGTCGCACGCTCCCGGACCGTCGCCAGCCTGCGCCGGACGTTCACCGACCGCAACTTCCTCGAGATCGAGACGCCGATGCTGCAGGTCATGCACGGCGGGGCATCCGCCCGCCCGTTCACGACCCACAGCAACGCCTTCGACACCGACCTCTACCTGCGGATCGCCCCCGAGCTGTTCCTCAAGCGCGCCGTCGTCGGCGGCATCGACCGGGTCTACGAGATCAACCGCAACTTCCGCAACGAGGGTGCCGACTCCACCCACTCGCCCGAGTTCGCCATGCTCGAGGCCTATGAGGCGTACGGCGACTACAACTCGATCGCCGACCTGACCCAGACGCTGATCCAGGATGCCGCGCTCGCGGTCTCCGGCTCGCACGTCGTGACCTGGGCCGACGGCACGAAGTTCGACCTCGGCGGCGACTGGGACCGGATCGGCATGTACGACAGCCTGTCCGCCGCGGTCGGCTACCCGATCTCCCCGGAGACCCCGCTGGCCGAGCTGCGGGTGCTCGCCGACGCCGAGGGCCTCGAGATCGACCACCCCATCCACGGGAAGTACGTGGAGGAGCTGTGGGAGCACTTCGTCAAGGGCGGCCTGACCCGGCCCACCTTCGTGATGGACTTCCCCGTCGACACCAGCCCCCTCGTGCGCGGCCACCGACAGATCGCCGGCGTGGTCGAGAAGTGGGACCTCTACGTGCGCGGCTTCGAACTGGCCACGGGCTACTCCGAGCTCGTCGACCCGGTGATCCAGCGTGAACGCTTCGTCGAGCAGGCCAGGCTCGCCGCCGGGGGAGACCCCGAGGCGATGCGCCTGGACGAGGAGTTCCTCCGCGCCCTCGAATACGGCATGCCGCCGACCGGCGGGATGGGCATGGGCATCGACCGGTTGCTGATGGCGCTGTCCGGCCTCGGCATCCGCGAGACCATTCTCTTCCCGTTGGTAAAGTAAGCCCATGAGCCAGCAACCCCCGGAGGAACCCGCCCGCGACGACGCCGCCCGTGATGAACTCGCCCGTGACGAACGATCGGCTGAGGATCCGAAGCGCGGCGACGAATCCGATCCGGCCGGGAAAGAGGGACCGTCGACGAACCGGATCATCCTCTGGGTCATCGTCGGCGGCATCGCGCTCTACCTGATCGGCTCCGGGGTCTACGGCATCCTCGTCAAATGACGCCCGTCGTGCTGTTCACCGGGGACAGCGTCACCGACTGCGGCCGGCGGGAGGACCACGACGGCCACCTCGGGTCCGGTTACGCGCGGAACATCGCCGGCTCCGGCTGGGCGGCCGGCCGCCGGGTCGTGAACACCGGCATCAGCGGCAACCGCATGGTCGACCTTGCCGCCCGCCGGCAGCGGGACGTGCTCGCCCACGCCGCCGACATCGTGTCGGTGCTGATCGGCGTTAACGACACCTGGCGGCGCTACGACGACAACGAGACCACCACCGCGGAGAGCTTCGAGAACGACTACCGCCGGCTGCTCGATCCGATCGCGCGCTCCGGCAGCCGGCTCGTGCTGGTGGAGCCGTTCCTGCTGCCGGTCACCGAGGCGCAGCGCGCCTGGCGCGAGGACCTCGACCCGAAGATCGACGTGGTGCACCGGCTGGCGGTCGACTACGACGCGGTGCTCGTCGCCGCCGACGCCGGGCTCACCCGCAGCGCCGCCGCCGTCGGCGCCGAAACGGTCGCCCACGACGGGGTGCACCCGACGAGCGTCGGCCACGAACTGCTCGCCAGCCTGTGGCTGGAAGCGGTCACCGCCGCCGGCCTCTGACCGCCGGCCTGCCCGCCGGCCCCGCCCGTGCCCTGTCGAATTCGACGGAGATTTTCCCGAAATCCGGCACTATTTGGTGATTTTCGGGCCTGGAGCGAGAAAAGTCCGTCGAATTTGACGGGGGCGACACGCGGATGCCGTGCAGCGGCTCAGCCCGGCCGGCGCCGCGCGCGCCCGGCGAGTTCGGTGGCCCGCGGCGACAGCTCCTGCTGCAGAATGAGCGCCGCACCGCCGACCGCGGCCGCGTCGGCGACATGGGCGGAGAGCCGCACGTCGACCGGATGCCGGGCCCGGGCGAAGAAGCGCTGCTGGAGCCGGGTGACCGCGGCGGTCAGATAGAGCGACCCGGCCGTGGCGAAGGACGGGCCGGCGAGCACGACCGAGTCGAGATCGAGGATGTTGGCCAGGTTCACTATGGCCGTGGCCAGCTGCTCGGCGGAGCGCTCGATCAGCTCGCGGGCGAACGGGTTGCCGTGCACGGCGGCCGTGGCGATCAGGTCGAAGTCCCGGAACGGATCGCCGTCGGGGGAGAGTTCGAAGCCCGCCGCGTGGCCGGCCCCGATCAGGGCGCGCGCCCTGCCCGCCACGGCGCGGGGACCGGCGAGGTCTTCGACGGTGCCGCCCGGTGTCTTCCCGGTCGGGTCGTCGACCCAGAGCTGGCCGAGTTCGCCGGCGTTCGAACTGGCACCGCGGTAGACGGTGCCGCCGAGCACGATTCCCGCGCCGATCCCGGCGGCCATGTAGACCGTGCAGTGGGCGGCCGCGTTCGCGACCGTGCCGCCCCAGAACTCGCCGATGGCGGCGGCCGTCGCGTCGTTGTCGAGTGTCACCGGCAGTCCCGTCGCGCGCTGCAGGGCGGCGCGCACCGGGAAATCGCCCCAGGTGGTCAGGGTCGGCGGGGCCAGGATGCGGCCTGCCTCCAGATCGAGCGGGCCGGGCGCGACGATGCCGATGCCGGCCACCAGCGGGGTGGCGATGTCCAGGCTCGCCAGCAGGCGCCCGATCCGATCTGCGATCCGCTCGATCACCCGGTCGGGGCTTTCGTCGCCGACGCCCCTCGTGCGGGTGCGGCCGACGACCGCGCCGGAGAGGTTCGTGACCACGAAGGTGATGAAGTCGGCGCCGAGCTGCACCCCCACCGCGAACCGGGCATCGGGGTTGATGTTCAGCAGCACCCGGGGCTTGCCGCCGGTCGACTCGCTGCGCCCGGTCTCCAGCACAAGGCCGTCGAGGATGAGCTGGCGGACCACGGTCGACATGGTCGCCTGGGTCAGCCCGGTGTGCTCGGCGAGCTCGACCCGGCTGACCGGGCCCTCGGAGCGGATGAGGTCGAGCACGATGCCCCGGCTCGTCGTGGTCGCGAGCGGAGCGCGCGGGTTCGTCATTCTGCCTCCAACGCACAGGATAAGGCCCGGGCCGCGATGGTGGATAATCCAACTGTGATCCCCGAACCCGAGCCGACCGCGCGGCGGCATCCGCCGCTCCCGCAGTCGCCGTCATTGGCGATCGGCCTCGAGATCGGGCTGGTGCTCCGCCGCCCGCCGCGCCTGCTGGGGATCGACCCGTTCTACGCCGAGTTCATCGCGGGGATGGAACGCGTGCTCGCCGTGCGCGACGGCTCGGTGCTGCTGCAGGTGGTGCCCAGCCTTACGAAGGAGACCGAGACCTACCGGCGCTGGGCGGCGTCCGGTCAGGTGGCAGGGGTCGTGCTCGCCGACCTGGTCGACGACGACGGCCGGGCGGACTTCCTCCGCACCCTCGGCATCCCCGCCCTCGTGCTCGGCGAGAAGGCGCCGCCGGCGGGTGTCGCCGCGGTGCAGGTCGACAACTACGCGGCGATGACGGATGCCGTCACCCGGCTCGCCGACCTCGGTCACCGGCGGATCGGCCGGGTCTCCGGCCCGCGACCCCTGTTGCACACCCGGGCGCGCACCGAGGCGTTCGAAGACGCCACCGCCGCCCTCGGCGCGCACGGGGTCGTCGTGGAGGGCGACTACACCGAGGAGAGCGGCGGGCGAGCCACCCGGAGCCTGCTCGGCCTGGCCGACCCGCCGACGGCAATCATCTACGACAACGACCTGATGGCGGTCGCCGGCCTCGGCGTCGCCGCCGAACTCGGCATCGACGTGCCGGGCTCGCTGTCCCTGCTCGCCTGGGACGACTCGGCCCTGTGCCAGCTGGCCACCCCGCCGTTGTCGGTGATGAGCCGCGACGTGCGCGCCCTCGGCGAGATGGCGGCCGGGGCGCTGCTCGGGCTGATCAGGGACGAGGTGCCGGTGATCCTGCCGGCACCCTCGCCGCGCTTCATCACCCGCGGGTCGACGGCAACCGCTCCGCCGGATCCCCGCTAGCGGATTCGGCGGTGGGCCGGGCGGGCCGGTCGCCCGTGCCGGGGCAAGCATCCGGGAACCGGTCCGTTCCCGGCGCCGGTTATCCCGTATCGTAGAGAGGGATATGGACAACTTCTGGGTTAGCGCATTCTGGTCGCTCGTGCCCACCGTGCTGGTCGGGCTGATCTTCTGGCTGGTGATGCGGTCCATCCTCCGGGCCGACCGCACCGAGCGGAAGGTCTACGCCCGGATCGAGGCGGAAGAACGCGCCAAACTCGGGCTCGACAAGCCGGTCGCCTGACCCGGCATGTTCGGCATCGACATCTCGACCTTCATCCTGGTGGTCGCCCTCGCCGTTGACTTCACCATCCGCGTGGTCGCCGTGATCGTCGTGCCGCGCAACCGCCGGCCCACCTCCGGCATGGCCTGGCTGCTGACCATCTTCTTCATCCCCTACCTCGGCGCCCTGCTCTTCCTGATGATCGGCTACCGCACCCTGCCCAAGAAACGGCTGGAGAAGCAGGAGGAGATCAACCAGTTCATCCTCGATAGCACCGAGGGGATGGAACAGGTGCGCCGGGACCACGTCTGGCCGCCGTGGTTGGATTCCGTCGTCGAACTCAACCGCAACCTCGGGTCGATGCCGCTGGTCGGCGGCAACCAGGCCCGGCTGCTCGGCGACTACGAGGGCACCCTCGCCGAGATGGTCGCCGACATCGACACGGCCCGCAAGTATGTGCACGTCGAGTTCTACATCCTCTCCCTCGACAAGACCACGGCCTCGTTCTTCGACGCCCTGGAGAACGCCGTCAAACGCGGAGTGACCGTGCGGGTGCTGATGGACCACATCCAGTCGATGCGCAAGCCCGGCTACCGCAAGACCCTGCGCCGGCTCACGGCGTCCGGAGTGAAGTGGGAGCTGCTGCTGCCGCTCCAGCCGCTCAAAGGCAAGTGGCAGCGCCCCGACCTGCGCAACCACCGCAAGCTCGTCATCGTCGACGGCAAGGTCGGCTACATGGGCTCGCAGAACATCATCGACCGCAGCTACAACATGCCCGGCAACATCCGTCGCGGTCTCAAGTGGAAAGACCTGATGACCCGGCTCGAGGGGCCGATCGTGTCCGGGCTCAACGCGATCTTCATCACCGACTGGTACGGCGAGACCGACGACCTGCTCACCCGTGACATCGAACCGGCGGATGCCGAGGTCGTGCCGCACTCGCTGGACTGCCAGGTCGTGCCCAGCGGTCCCGGGTTCGAAGGCGAGAACAACCTGCGCCTGTTCCTCGCGCTGCTCTATTACGCCCAGGAACGCATCATCATCACCAGCCCGTACTTCGTGCCGGACGAGTCGATCATGTACGCGATCACCACGGCCACCCAGCGCGGGCTGCACGTGGAACTGTTCGTCTCCGAGGTCGGCGACCAGGCGCTGGTCTACCACGCGCAGCGCTCCTACTACGAGGAGTTGTTGCGGGCGGGCGTGATCATCTACCTGTACAAGGCGCCGTACGTGCTGCACGCCAAGCACTTCACCATCGACGACGAGGTCGCCGTGATCGGGTCGAGCAACATGGACATGCGCTCGTTCAGCCTCAACTTCGAGGTGTCGCTGATGGTGCGCGGCCGCTCCTTCGTGCGCGAGCTCCGGGCGGTCGAGGACGGCTACCGGGCCGACAGCCGCCGGCTCACGCTCGACGAGTGGATGCAGCAGCCGCTGCGCTCCACCGTGCTCGACAACCTCGCCCGGCTCACCAGCGCCGTGCAGTAGCGGCGAGGAGCGCCGAGTCCGCACGATCGTCGCCCTGCACCGGGGGTGCCGCCGACCTTGTCAGCAGGTCCGGGAGGCGGGATTCCAGGTGGCATCCAGCGGTGTGGGCTGGGTGACGCGCGACGTCACGTCGACCGGCAGGCCGGACTCCGCCGCGACCGAGATTGCGAGCAACACGTCGAGCACATGGGCCGCGACGGCCCCGCTCGCGCGCTCGCGCTCACCGCCGCGAATCGCTCGGGCGAGGTCGAGCACGCCCGAACCGCGTCCGTAGGTGGAACCTGTCGCGGTGAGGGTCATCGGCTCCGTGTGGCCGAAACGCCACAGTGTGGAGTCGCCCTCGAACGTGTTCGGATCAGGCAGGACGATCGTGCCGGCCGTGCCGCTGATCTCCAGGAAACCCATCCGCGGCAGGGCGTTCTGAAAGCTGAACGTCGACTGTGCCGACTGCCCGCCGGCGAACTCGACGAGAGCGGCGTAGTGCGTGGGCACCTCGACGGGGAACTCGAGACCGGCACGCGGGCCGCTGCCGATGGTGCGCACGGGGAACGACTTCGAGGAGACGGCGCTCACCCGGCTGGCGGCACCGAATGCGTGTATCAGCGTCGCGACGTAGTACGGACCCATGTCGAACAGCGGGCCGGCGCCGTGGGCGAAGAGAAACTCCGGATTCGGGTGCCAGGCCTCCGGGCCGGGGACATGGAACATCGTCGTCGCCGTCAGCGGCTCGCCGATGTCACCGCGAGCGATTGCCCGCATGGCGGTCTGGATGCCCGCCCCGAGCACAGTGTCCGGTGCGCAGGCGACTCGCAGGCCCGCCGCGTCGGCTGCGGCGAGCAGGGCCGCCCCCGCCTGCTGGTCGAGGGCGAGCGGCTTCTCACTCCAGACGTGCTTGCCGGCCGCGATGATGAGCTCGCCGACCTCCGTGTGGACGGCCGGGATGGTGAGGTTCACGACGATCTCGATCTCGTCGATGGCAAGGAGCTCGTCGACGGAGCCGTGCCCGGGTATCCCGAAGGCCTCGGCCTGCGCACGAGCACGGCTCGCGTCGATGTCGGCGACGAACAGGACCGACAGGTCCGGGAACGCCGTCATGTTCTCCAGGTAGGTACCACTGATCACCCCGGCGCCGATGACGCCGACGCCGACCGGACCGGTGCCGCTCACTGGGCAACCGCCGTGTCGCCGGCGGTGTCGTTCCGGGCGAGCCAGGCGAAGGACGCCGCGACGCCCTCGAAGATGTCACCGCTGTATCCATCGAACTCCACCACCCGTAGCGCGTGCGGCGCTGCGGCGAGGATAGCGGGGATGTCGACGTCCCCGCTGCCCGCGGGAACCTGGTCCCTGAAGGCCTTCGCGAGGGCGTCGGGCACCTCCAGGGCGCTTTCGCTGCTGGGCAACGAGGTGGCGATGTCTCCGGCGACGCGGCCGTCCTTGATGTGCAGGAACTGCACGCGCTCACCGAGCGATCGAAGCAGCGCTGGGGTGTCCGCGCCGCCGACCGTCGACCAGAATGTGTCGATCTCCAGGGTGACGTCGGGGGCGAGGCGCTCGAGGAACAACTCGAAGATCGACCGGCCAGTGACCCGGTTCGAGAACTCCCAGTTGTGGTTGTGGTAGCCGAACCGCAGGCCGGCAGCAGCCGCCTGGACCTGCAGTTCGTTCACCCGGCCGGCAAGGCGGGAGGCGTCGTCGGCCGTCTGCCAGCGGGCGCTCGGAATGAACGGGTCGATCACGGTGCCGATGCCGAGCTGGGCCGCCGCGTCGAAGGTGCGTGCCGGGTCGTCCGAGTCGATGACGGAGGCGTGACCGGACGGAGCGGAGACGCCCGCAGCCGCGAAGGCCCGCTCGTACTCGTCCGCTCGCTCAACGAAAGCGTACGGTTCGACCTTCGTGAAGCCGATCTCGGCGAGTCGCGCGACGGCGCCGTCGAGATCGGCGGAAATCGCATCCCGCACCGTGTAGAGCTGGATGGAGGGTGACGTCGTCATTTGCTACTCCTGGTGATGGGGATGGGGATGGGGATGGTGATGGTGATGCGGCGGATTCGCACATCCGTTGACCGGGTCTCACGCCCTACTGTCACGGGGTCGTTACGGTGAACGCCGCCCCGAGCAGCGTGGAATCCCGTGACGACGGACCGACCAGGAGCTCGAACTGCCCCGGTTCCACGACTCGTCGTCCTGCGGCATCCACGATGCTGCACTCGGCGACGGGAAGTTCCAGCCGCACGCGCGCGGACTCACCGGGTGCCAGCCCGACCTGACGGTAGGTCTTGAGCTCCTTGTCGGTCCAGCTCACCGAGGTGACCGCATCCCGCACGTATGCCTGCACCGTTTCCAGCGCCGGCCGCGCACCGGTGTTTCGCACCGTTATCTGCGCGACGATCGTGTCCGATGCCGTGAGCGCCGTCTCCTCCAGCACGAGATCCTCGTACTGGACGGTGGTGTAACTGCGCCCCTCACCGAAGGCCCAGGCAGGCGACTGGGTGAGGTCCGCGTAGCGGTCGCCGTGCTGGCCGCGGATCTGGTTGTAGTACGTCGGCTGCTGCCCGGCGTGCCGCGCGAACGAGATCGGCAGGCGCCCGGACGGCTCCACCTCGCCGACGAGGATCTCGGCGAGAGCACGCCCACCCTGCATTCCCGGATTCGCCGTCCAGACTACGGCTGCGGCTCGCTGGACGGATGCCGGCAGCACGAGCGGTTTTGATGCGAGCAGCACGACGACCACCGGCTTCCCGGTCGCGATCAGCGCGTCCAGAAGGGCGTTCTGCCCGCCGATGAGCTCGAGCGTCGCCGTGGACCGACCCTCGCCGACGAGTTCGATCCTGTCGCCGACGACGGCGATCACGACATCCGCCTGGTCCGCCGCGGCGACGGCCTCGATGATGAGCGTCTGATCGGGCTCGCACGGCACGACGTGCGACGGGCGGGGCTGACCATCCGGGAAGGTCGGGCCGGCGGGATCCGGCTCCAGGGTGAGGATGTCGGCGCCCCGCGCATGGGTCACGACCCAGTCAGCCGGCGCGATCCGCCGGATGCCGTCGAGCACGGTCGTGATCATCTCCCGCGGCTGCCCGTCGAGCCAGCCGACCTGGCCCGATCCACCGGCCCAGTCGCCCAGTTGCGTCTGAGCGTCGTCAGCCAGTGGTCCCACCACGGCGACCCGCGTCGAGCGCGCAGCGGACAGCGGCAACACTCCGTCGTTCTCGAGCAGCACGATCGATCGGCGGGCCACCTCCAGGTTCAGCTCCGCGTGCGCAGCATTGCCCACGATTCCGGCCAGGTCCGCACGGGGAAGCCGCGGGTTCTCGAAGAGCCCGAGCTCGAACTTCAGCGTGAGGATGCGGGCCACAGCCGGGTCGAACGCGCTCGCGTCGAGAAGACCCTGGTCGACGGCGGCCAGCGCACCCTCGAAGAACTCCGGGGTCGTCATGATCATGTCGTTGCCGGCCTGCACGGCGGCGGCGGCCGCGTGCGCATAGTCGGGTTGCACCTTCTGCTCCCAGACCATCCGGCCGACGTTGTCCCAGTCGGTGACCAGGGTGCCGGTGTACCCCCACTCGCCACGCAAGACGTCGCTGAGAAGCCACTCATTGATCGTGATCGGCACGCCGTCCATGCTCTGGTAGCCGAGCATGAAGGAACGGCAGCCCGCGCGGGCCACCCGCTCGAACGGCGGCAGGAACCAGGAGCGGAGCTTGCGACGGGAGAGGTCCGACTCGCTCGAGTCACGCCCGCCCTGCGTCTCCGAGTAGCCGGCGAAGTGCTTGGCGGTCGCGAGGATCGCCGTCGGATCGGCCAGGCCGTTTCCCTGATAGCCCCGCACCATCGCCGCCGCGAGCTCGCCGATGAGGAAGGGATCCTCGCCGAACGTTTCGCCCACCCGCCCCCAGCGCAGGTCGCGAGCGATGCACAGCACGGGGGAGAAGGTCCAGTGCACACCCGTGGCCGCCACCTCGACCGCCGTCGCCCGGGCGACCCGCTCGAGCAGGTCTGCGTCCCAGGATGCCGCCATCGCCAGCTGCGTCGGGTAGATCGTCGCACCCTCCCAGAACGAGTGGCCGTGGATGCAATCCTCAGCGACAATCAGCGGAATGCGCAGCCGCGTGTGGGCGGAGAGTTCATTGGCACGCAGGATCGACTCCGGTGAGGTGTGCAGGATCGATCCGGCATGCTTCCGCAGCACGTGGTCGTCGAGGTCCTCCTGCGCATCGAGTTGGAGCATCTGCCCGACCTTCTCCTCCACCGACATCCGTGCGAGGAGGTCGGCGACGCGTTCGGGGATCGGGAGCGCGGGGTCCTGGTACGGGAGGGAGTCGGTGGAAGACCTGGAGATCGTCATTTCGTGTTCCCTGCCTGACGCCGCGCCGGGGTCTCGACGGTGCGGACGACGGTCATCGTGGCGTTGACGTCGAGGCCCTTCTTCTTCATCGCCCTGGCTCGCTCCCCGGCCGAACGCAGGCGCGGGTTGACGTACTCGTCGATGCCGAAGTTGATCAGCGACAGCGCGACGCCGAGGATGGCGATGCAGAGTCCTGCCGGGACGTACCACCACCAGAAGTCCGGGAAGGCGCCGTTCTGCTGGGCCCAGAACAGGATCGTGCCCCAGTTCAGGTTGGTGATGGGGATCACGCCGATGAAAGCGAGGGTGGTGAGGCCCAGCACCGCTGCGGTGACGGTGCCGACGAAGCTGGAGGCGATGATCGCCATCAGGTTCGGCAGCATCTCCACAAGGATGATGCGGTGCAGCGGCTCGCCGTTCGCGCGGGCGGCCTGAATGAAATCGCGGTTGCGCAGCGACATCGTCTGCGCACGGAGCACGCGTGCGCCCCATGCCCAGCCGGTTGCGGCGAGCACGGCGGCGATGAGGATGAGCGGCGGGTTCTCGAACTGGGACGCGACGATGATGATCAGCGGCAGCCCGGGGATGACGAGGAACACATTCGTCACCGCGGAAAGCGACTCGCTCCGCCAGCCTCGGGTGTACCCCGCGACGACACCCATGACCACGGCGATCGCGGTGCCGATGATCCCGGCCAGGAATCCGACGATGAGCACACCGCGGGTGCCGTAGATGATCTGGCTGAGGATGTCTTCCCCCATGTGCGTCGTGCCGAGCAGGTGGGTCCAGGACGGCGCCTGACGGAGAGCCGTGAAGTCCTTCTCGAGCGCGCCATACGGGGCGAGGAAATCGCCGAGGAGAGCGACCGCGACGAAGACGCACAGGATGACGAGTCCGGTCAGTGACTTCGGGTTGCGGAACATCGCGAACGCCGACGCCAGCTGCGACCAGAACGTCTTCTCCTTGGGCGGAGTGGTCGCTGCCGGTGAACGCACTGTCTCCGGTTCCGGGCTGCCGACGGTTGCCGGTCCGGTCAGGTTTTCTGCGGTTGTCATCTCAGGCCTCTGTCTGACGTGTGCGGGGATCGAGGATCGCATAGGCGACGTCCGCGAGGACGTTCGCGCACAGCACCGCCATCGTGATGATGAGGAACACGCCCTGCATGAGCGGGTAGTCCTTCGCATTGGTCGCGTCCAGCAACAGCTTGCCGATGCCGGGATAGGAGAACACCATCTCCATCACGATCGTGCCGCCGACGATGAATCCGATGGACAGCGCGAAACTGGACAGCTGCGGCAGCATCGCGTTGCGGGCGGCATAGTGCCAGAGCACGCGACGGTTCGGCAGGCCCTTGGCCTGCGCCACAGTGATGTAGTCCTCGTCGAGCACAGTGAGCATCATGTTGCGCATGCCGAGGATCCATCCGCCCAGCGACGCGATGACGATCGTGATCGCCGGCAGTGCGCCGTGAGCGATCACCTGCCCGATGAAGTCGGCCGTGAAAACCGGCGACGACCCCTTGTCGTAGGCGTGCGAGGCGGGGAACCAGCCCAGGGTCGAAGAGAAGACCGCGATCGCGATCAGTCCGAGCCAGAAGTACGGCACCGTGCTGAAGAAGGTCGAGATCGGGACGATCACATCCGCTCTGCTGCCGCGCCGCCAGCCGATGAGGGCGCCGGTTGCGGTGCCGAGAACGAACGACACGATCGTGGCGATCCCGACGAGGCCGAGCGTCCACGGCAGAGCCGAGGAGATGATGTCACCGACGGGCGCGAGGCCGTTGGAGAAGGAGCGTCCGAGGTCGCCGCTGAACAGGAGCTGCCAGTAGCCCGTGTACTGCTCCCAGACGGAGCTGTTCTGGTCGAGGCCGAAGAGGATGCGCAGGGACCGCTCGGCCTCCGGGCTGATCTGCCCGGCATTGCGCTGCATGTAGGCGGTGACGGGGTCGCCCGCCATCATGCGCGGCAGGAAGAAGTTGATGGTGATCGCCGCCCACGCCGTGAACAGGTAGAACGCGGAACGGCTGGCGATGAAGCGGACCGGGATCTTCATGCGACACCGCCCCGGGGGCGAGTCGATGCCGTGGCGAAGTGCTTCTCCGGGTCGGGCGAAGCCGACCGGAGCTCCCGGGTGTACTCGTGCTGAGGGTTCAGGATGACGTCGTCGGCGGGTCCGTGTTCGACCACGCGGCCCTGGTGCAGCACCATGATCTGGTCGCTGAAGTGACGCGCTGTGGCGAGGTCGTGGGTGATGTAGAGCACACCCAGCCCCTCCTCCCTCTGCAGATCGGCGAGCAGGTTCAGCACACCGAGGCGGATCGACACGTCCAGCATCGACACCGGCTCATCGGCGACGAGCAGCGAGGGTCGCGACGCGAGCGCCCGGGCGATCGCGACGCGTTGGCGCTGTCCGCCCGAGAGTTCGTGCGGGCGGCGGTCGATGACCGCATCCGCGTCCAGGCGCACCCGTTCCAGGAGGCGCCTGACCTCTGTCTCGGTCTCAGCCTTGGGGACGACGTTGTCCAGCCGCAGCGGACGCTCGATGTGGTATCGGATCGAGTGGTAAGGGTTGAGCGAGGCGAACGGATCCTGAAAGATCATCCGCAACGTCTGGCGGTAGCTGCGAAGGCCTCGGCCGTGGCGGGGGATCGGCTTGCCGTCCAGCAGCACCTCGCCACTGGTGGGGGTCTCCAGCTGGGTGAGGATTTTCGCGATGGTCGACTTGCCGCTGCCGGACTGGCCGACCAGGGCGATGGTCTCTCGGTCGTGCAGGGTGAAGCTGACGTCGTCGAGGGCGAGCATCGTCGATGCCCCGCGCACCCGGTAGCGTTTGGAGACGTTCACAAATTCGAGCGTGGTCATCGGACCAGCACTCCCCTCTCGCCGGTCAGGCGGGGAAAGGACGCCAGCAGCGTCTTGGTGTATTCGTGCTGCGGGTGCTCCCAGAGCTCGCGCGCGGGTGCGAGTTCGATGATTTCGCCGCCCCGCATCACGGCGATCCGGTCGCTGATCTCCAGCAGCAGGGGGAGGTCATGGGTGATGAAGATCACTGAGAAGCCGAATTCGTGGCGCAGCATCGAGATCTGACTCAGGATCTCGCGCTGCACGAGCACATCCAGTGCCGTGGTCGGCTCGTCCATCACCATCAGCTGAGGGCGCAGAGCGAGCGCCATGGCGATCATCACGCGCTGGCGCATGCCACCGGAGAGCTCGTGCGGAAAGGAGCGGATGCGCTCGCGTCCGACGGCGACGAGCTCCAACAACTCCTCGCACGCGGCGCGGCGCTCGCGCCTGTTCAGGTCGGGACGGTGCACGCGGAACACGTCGCCCAGTTGTGCGCCGATCGTGGTGACGGGATTGAGCGCGTTCATCGCCCCCTGGAACACCATCGAGATCTTGTCCCACCGGAAGCGTCGCATCTCTTCGACGTCGAGCGCGTTGACGTCGATGTCGACACCGGATGCGTCGTGGAAGGTCACGCTCCCGCTTTCGATCACCGCGGGTGCACGCAGCAGGCGCTGCAGGCCATAGGCGAGCGTGGTCTTGCCGCACCCGCTTTCGCCGGCGAGCCCGAGGATCTCGCCACGCTGCAGTTCGAGGGTCACATGCTTCACCGCTTCGACGGGCGGATCGACGTCATACACGACCGAGAAGTCGTGCACGGTGAGGAGAGGATCAGGCATGGTTCGTCGCTTTCGTGAAGGTCGGCGATGGAGGGGCGGATGCTGCGGCATCCGCCCCTCCCTGATTCGAGTTACTCGACCGGCTTGAGTTTCGTGAGGATCAGCGGGACGGTGACCTGCAGGGGGTCGGCCGTCGCGTACTGGTCCTTCTCGTTCGGCCAGCCCACGTAGTTGCGGGTGTTGTACTCGCCCAGCACCGGGTGGGTGCCGACCGGGATTACCGGCACGTCATCGACGAAGACGCTCTGGATCTCTCCCAGCGCTGCCGTGCGCTCCTCATCGGTCGCCGAGGTCGCGTACGTGTCCAGCAGTTCGGTGGCACGCGGGTTGTCGTAGCGACCGAAGTTGTAGTCCACCTCGTCGCCCGTCAGGAGCCAGCGTCCGTCCATCGTGTCGGAGTAGAGGTCGTACGGCGTGGTGCCGCTGTCGGTCCAGTGCATGATGGCGTCGAAGTTGCCGGAGCGCTTGTTGGCCCACCAGGTGTCGGCGTCAGGCGTGTTCACCTTCGCGTCGGCGCCGAGGGTCTTCGTGACCTGGTCGGCGATGAGGCTGATGCCGGTGACGTAGTCGTTCCAGCCCTGCGGAACCTCGACGGTGAACGAAACAGGCTCGCCGTCGGGGTCGATCAGGGCCTTCTTGGCCCAGGTGTATCCGGCGTCGGTGAGGAGCGCCCGAGCACCCTTGACGTCCATCGAGAGTTCCTTGCCCTGGTACTGGGTCGCGATGTACTGCTCGCCGACGGGGGTCGGCAGACCGGTCACCGACTTCAGTTGGGGGCCGGCCTTCTCGCGGGCGATCTCGGTGTGCGCCGCGCGGTCGATGACCATGTTGACCGCCTGACGGAACGCCAGGTTGTTGAAGGGCTTCTTCTGGTGGTTGAGGAACAATACGTCGGGCGCCATCACGTTCGCCGCCCAGAAGACGTTGTGGTCGGGGTCCTTGTCGACGAATGCGCTCTTCACATTGGGGATGAACGCCTGCGCCCAGTCGGCATCGCCGCTGGCAAGGGCCGTGGTCAGCGCGGTGTTGTCGTTGTACGAGACGTAGTACAGGGTCGGCACGGCGAGGTCGCCGCCCCAGTAATCGTCGCGGGCCCGCATCGTGACCGACTGGCTGCTGAAGCTGTCCAGCGTGTACGGGCCGGTGCCGACGGGCTTGGGGTTGGTGTCCGTGGTCGGGTCAGCCACATCGGCCCAGATGTGCTTCGGAACCATCGGGATGTGCAGAACCTGCGCCTGCTTGACGAACTTCGACTCGGCGAAGGTGAGGACAACGGTCTCGCCGTCCTTCACGATGTCGGTCAGTTGCAGGTTGCCCGTGTCGAACGCGGGAGTATTGCGGATGATGTCGAAGGAGAAGACGACGTCGTCGGCGGTGAATTTCTCACCGTCGTTCCAGGTCACGCCGGAGCGTGGGGTGACGGTGAGCTGGGTGTAGTCGGCATTCCAGTCGACCTTCTCGGCCAACCAGGGGGTGGTCTCGTTCTTGCCGACCGCGTTCACCATCGCGAGGGGTTCGAAGATGACGTTCTTGTAGCCGAACTTGTTCGCGGACGAATCGCCGACCCAGGGGTTGTTCGACTCCGTGGCAATCACGCCGTCGGGCTTCGCGATGGTGAGTGCGGCTCCGGCCTCTGGCTGCGAGCCGGGTGCGGCGCCCCCGGCGCAGCCTGTGAGGGCGAGTGCCGCCACCAGTCCGACGCCGATGAAGGTTGATCTGAGCCTCATTGCTACTCCCTCTGTGATGCAGCACCATCGTGGTGCCCTTTCCTCAACTTACTTACTGGTAAGTAAGTTGAGGCCGACGCTACCAACAAGTCACTAATATGGCAAGCGTTGGATGTTGGACCTGATCGTCGTCGCCGAAGGGAGCACCGTGCCGCACGAAGCCAAGAGCAACATGCCCCGCACCAGGCCGGCGACACAGCGCAAGCGCAGGGAGATCCTCGATGCGGCCATCGACATCTTCGGGAACAAGGGCTACGCGAACGGAACCCTTGCCGAGATCGCCGAACAGGTCGACATCACCCACGCCGGAGTGCTCCATCACTTCGGGTCGAAGCAGAACCTGCTGCTCGAGATGCTCACCTACCGCGATGAGACGGACGTCGCGGATCTCGACGAGCACCACATCCCGAACGGGCCGGAGCTGTTCCTGCACCTGGTGCGAACCGCCCTCGTGAACTCGCGGCGCGCCGGCGTCGTGCAGGTCTACACCGTTCTCTCGGCCGAGTCCGTCACGGACGATCACCCGGCACGCCCGTTCTTCGAGGATCGGTACTCGACACTGCGAGGCCTGGTCGCGGCTGCATTCCGCGTACTGTGCGAGCAAGAGGGAATCGCCGAGCCTGCGACGATCGGCGCCGCGTCCGCCAGCATCCTCGCCGTGATGGACGGGTTGCAGCTGCAATGGCTCCTGCACCCGCAAGACATCGAGCTCCCGGAGACCAGTGAGTTCGCCATCCGAGCGATCGTCAACGGGGTGCTTCATCCGGGACCGGAGCTGTCCCAATATATTCGAGGGTGACGCGAGAACTCGGGGTGCGCATCGTGTCGCCGCGGGTCAGTCGCGGATCAGCCGCGGAGCGTCATCCGTCACGCCTGCGGCGAACAGAGGCGCGGTTTGGGAGGTTCCCTCGTTACTCTCGATGTATCGGCGCCACAACTGCCCTGGTGCCAAGGGAGCGATCACATGTTTGAGAGATTTACCGACCGAGCTCGTCGCGTCGTCGTCCTGGCCCAAGAAGAGGCCAAGATGCTCAACCACAATTACATCGGCACCGAGCACATCCTGCTCGGGCTGATCCACGAAGGCGAGGGTGTGGCCGCCAAGGCCCTCGAGAGCCTGGGCATTTCCCTCGACGCCGTGCGCGAGCAGGTGCAGGACATCATCGGCCAGGGCCAGCAGCAGCCGACCGGGCACATCCCGTTCACGCCGCGCGCCAAGAAGGTGCTCGAACTGAGCCTGCGCGAAGCCCTGCAGCTCGGCCACAACTACATCGGCACCGAGCACATCCTGCTCGGCCTCATCCGCGAGGGTGAGGGCGTTGCCGCCCAGGTGCTCGTCAAGCTCGGCGCCGACCTCAACCGGGTGCGCCAGCAGGTCATCCAGCTCCTCTCCGGCTACCAGGGCAAGGAGCAGGTCCAGGTTGGGGCCAACGAGACGGCGAGCGGTCCGGCGGGCAGCCAGATTCTCGACCAGTTCGGCCGCAACCTCACCCAGGCCGCGCGCGAGAACAAGCTCGACCCGGTGATCGGGCGCGAGAAGGAGATCGAACGGGTCATGCAGATCCTGTCCCGGCGATCGAAGAACAACCCTGTCCTGATCGGCGAGCCCGGCGTCGGCAAGACCGCCGTCGTCGAGGGGCTCGCCCAGGCCATCGTCAAGGGCGACGTGCCCGAGACCCTGAAAGACAAGCAGCTTTACTCGCTCGACCTCGGCTCCCTCATCGCCGGCAGCCGCTACCGCGGTGACTTCGAGGAACGACTGAAGAAGGTCACCAAGGAGATCCGCACCCGCGGCGACATCATCATCTTCATCGACGAGATTCACACCCTCGTCGGTGCCGGTGCCGCCGAGGGCGCCATCGACGCGGCCTCGATCCTCAAGCCGCTGCTCGCCCGCGGTGAGCTGCAGACCATCGGTGCGACCACGATCGACGAGTACCGCAAGCACTTCGAGAAGGATGCCGCGCTCGAGCGCCGGTTCCAGCCGATCCAGGTGGCCGAGCCGTCGCTGCCCCACACCATCAACATCCTCAAGGGGCTGCGCGACCGCTACGAGGCGCACCACAAGGTCTCGATCACCGACGGGGCCCTCGTGGCCGCGGCGAACCTCGCCGACCGCTACGTCTCCGACCGGTTCCTCCCCGACAAGGCCATCGACCTGATCGACGAGGCCGGCGCGCGCCTGCGCCTGTCGATCCTCTCCAGCCCGCCCGAGCTGCGCGAATTCGACGAGAAGATCGCCGTGGTGCGCGCCGCCAAGGAGACCGCGATCGAGGAGCAGGACTTCGAGAAGGCCGCCGGCCTGCGCGACGAGGAGAAGAACCTCCTCGGCGAGCGTCTGCGCCTGGAGAAGAAGTGGAAGTCCGGCGACGTCAAGACCACCGCCGTCGTCGACGAGGGCCTGATCGCCGAGGTGCTCGCCCAGGCGACCGGCATCCCCGTGTTCAAGCTCACCGAGGAGGAGTCCTCGCGGCTCGTCTTCATGGAGAAGGCCCTGCACCAGCGCGTCATCGGCCAGGAGCAGGCCATCGCGGCCCTCGCCAAGACCATCCGCCGCACCCGCGCCGGCCTGAAGGACCCCAAGCGTCCCTCCGGTTCGTTCATCTTCGCCGGCCCCACCGGCGTCGGCAAGACCGAGCTGGCCAAGGCGCTCGCCGAGTTCCTCTTCGACGACGAGGCCGCCATGATCTCCCTCGACATGAGCGAGTACGGCGAGAAGCACACCGTCTCCCGGCTCTTCGGTGCACCTCCCGGCTTCGTCGGCTTCGAAGAGGGCGGCCAGCTCACCGAGAAGGTGCGCCGCAAGCCGTTCTCCGTGGTGCTGTTCGACGAGATCGAGAAGGCCCACCCCGACATCTTCAACTCGCTCCTCCAGATCCTGGAGGAGGGCCGGTTGACCGATGGCCAGGGTCGCGTGATCGACTTCAAGAACACCGTGATCATCATGACCACCAACCTCGGCACCAAGGACATCAGCGGCGCGCCCGTCGGGTTCCAGCTCGAGGGCGACACGACCACCAGCTACGACCGGATGGCCGGCAAGGTCAAGGAAGAACTCAAGAAGAACTTCAAGCCCGAGTTCCTCAACCGCGTCGACGAGGTCATCGTCTTCCCGCAGCTGACCAAGCCCGAGCTGCTGCAGATCGTGGACCTGTTCATCAAGCGTTTGAGCGACCGCCTGCTCGACCGCGACATGACCGTCGAGCTGACCCTCCCGGCCAAGGAGCACCTGATCGAGGTCGGCTTCGACCCCACGCTCGGCGCCCGGCCGCTGCGCCGCGCGATCCAGCGCGAGGTGGAGGACCGCCTGTCGGAGAAGATCCTGCAGGGCGAGCTGAACGCGGGCGACCACGTGCACGTCGACTTCGTGGCCGGCGAGTACGTCTTCACCACCACGGCGCGCAAGTCCGCGGTGTCGGTCGGCGTCAACACGACCGCAGCCCTCGGCACCGGGCCGGGCACGCCCGACCTCGCCGTGACCAGCGAATAACAGCACAGCAGCAGCGAACCAGGCGGCAACGCCTCGAAGGGCCCGGCCATCCGCCGGGCCCTTCCTCGTTCCCTGCCGTCGTTCCCCGGTCGGGGAGGGCGAGGTGGGAGGGTGGCTAACTCAGGAGATCCGGCCGGGCCCGCCGCCGCACCCCCGGAAAACCGGGGGCGACTTCCGTAGACTGGAACGGTTTTCCTGAATTAGCCACGCGAGGAAGGGCCGGTAAGCGCCACATGCAGGAGTATTCGGTGCGCCGGGCGCGCACAAGCGACGTGCCGCGCATCCAGGCGCTGGTCGCGCCGCTCGTGCAGGAGCGCATCCTGCTCGGCAAGGAGAGCGTGGTCTTCTACGAGGCCGTGCAGGAGTTCAGGGTGGTCGAAGACGCCGACGGCAACCTGATCGGCTGCGGCGCCCTGCACGTGATGTGGGAGGACCTCGGCGAGGTGCGCACCCTGGCCGTCACCGCCGACCGGCTCGGCCGCGGCGTCGGCCACGCCCTGATCGACCGGCTCGAAGCGGATGCCCGCGAGCTCGGCCTGACCCGCCTCTTCTGCCTCACGTTCGAGGTGCCGTTCTTCAGCCGGCACGGCTTCACCGACATGGGCTCGGAGACGGTCGACCCGCTCGTCTACGCCGAGTTGGTGCGCTCCCACGACGAGGGGGTCGCCGAGTTCCTCGACCTCGCCCGGGTGAAGCCGAACACCCTCGGAAACACCCGGATGGTCAAGCGGCTGGTCTGATCCGGCACGGTCGGCGCACAGGTTACCCGTTCGGGTGCCGCTCATGTGGGGGTAATTCCGGCCGATCCTGCTCATCCGAGCGACACGCCGGTGCCGCACGAACCGTTCACCGTTTGGTCTGCCATTTGTCGCCGGGCTTCCCTATCTTGGCCTTGACCGCTTCCGGTCGATGAATGGGGAGAACAATGTCATCTGCACCTCGAAGCCGGTTGCGCCTGGCCGGCGCCGCACTGCTGGGAGTGAGCCTCGTCGCCGCTCCGCTCTTCGCCCTCCCGGCGCAGGCGAGCACGGCCGGCACCGGCGTCATCATCAACGAGGCGTACCTCAACGGTGGCAGCGCGGGGGCGAGCTACCTGAACAAGTTCGTCGAGCTCTACAACCCCACGGATGCCCCGGTCACCCTCGACGGAACCTCGCTCCAGTACCGCTCCGCCACCGGGGCCGCGAACCCGACCGGCGTGCTCGCGCTGACCGGCCAGATCCCGGCCAGGGGCTACTTCCTCGTGCAGGGCAACTCGAACGCCGCCAACGGCGCCGCGCTGCCGGCCCCCGACGCCTCCCTCGCCTTCTCCTTCGCCGCCGGCGGCGGAACGCTCTTCCTCGCCGGCCAGGCCACCGCGCTGACCATGCCGGCCACCGGCTCGCTCGTCGGCACGCCGGGGATCATCGACCTGCTCGGCTACGGCAGCTCCAACACCTTCGAGACCGCGGCCGCCCCCGCCGCATCCGTCACCACCTCGCTCGCCCGCACCGGCCAGGTCGACACCGACGCCAACGCGGCCGACTTCACCGCCGCCGCGCCGACCCCGATGAACGCGGCGTCCACCCCGACCCCGACGCCCACCCCGACGCCGACCCCGACGCCGACCCCGACGCCGACGCCGACCCCCACCCCGACGCCGACCCCCACGCCCACCCCGGCCGACGCCCTGCCGATCAGCGAGATCCAGGGCACGACCGACGTGAGCCCCAGGGCCGGCAGCACCGTGACCACCTCCGGGGTCGTCACCGCCGCCTACCCGGCCGGCGGCTTCAAGGGCTTCTACCTGCAGACGCCCGGCACCGGCGGCGCCCTCGACCCGGCCTCCCACCCGGCCTCCGACGGCATCTTCGTCTACACCGGCACCCTGGCCACCACGGTGGCCGTCGGCGACTTCCTCTCCGTCACCGGCGCCGTCAGCGAGTACTTCGGCCTGACCCAGCTGAGCGTCCCAGCCCTCACCGACCTCGCCCCGCTCGATCCGGCCGGCATCGTGCCGCCGCAGCCGGCCACCGTCGCCCTGCAGCGTGAGGCCGCCGCCCGCGAAGCCCTCGAGGGCATGCTCCTTGCCCCGGCCGGCGACTTCACCGTCACCAACAACTACTCGACCAACCAGTACGGCGAGATCGGCCTCGCCGCCGGCACCACCGCGCTCGTCACGCCGACCGCCGTGGCCCGCCCCGGCACGGCCGAGTACACCGCCGCCGTCGCCGACAACAAGGCCAGGGCGGTGACCCTCGACGACGGTGCCACCACCAACTACCTGGCCGCCGCGAACAAGGCCAAGCCTGTCCCGTACCTGTCGACGGATGCCCCGGTGCGCGTCGGCGCGGCCGTCACCTTCACCCGGCCGGTCATCCTCGACTTCCGCAACAGCGCCTGGAAGTTCCAGCCGACCGCCGAGCTCGTGCCGGCCACGGCCGCCACCGTGCAGCCGGCCACCTTCGCCGACACCCGCACGGCCGCGCCGCGCGAGGTGGGCGGCGACATCCGCCTGGCCACCTTCAACGTGCTCAACTACTTCCCGACCACCGGAGACTCGCTCACCGGCTGCACCTACTACACCGACCGGGCCGGCACGCCGATCACCGTGAACAGCGGATGCGACGCCCGCGGCGCGGCCACCCAGGTCAGCTTCGAACGGCAGCAGGCCAAGATCGTCTCGGCGATCAACGCGCTCGGCGCCCAGGTCGTCTCGCTCGAGGAGATCGAGAACTCGGCCCGGTTCGGCCAGAACCGCGACGCCGCCCTGTCCACCCTGGTCGACGCGCTCAACGCCGCCGCCGGCAGCCCGGTCTGGGCGTTCGTGCCCTCACCGGCCGTGCTCCCCGCCTCCGAAGACGTGATCCGCACCGCGTTCATCTACAAGAAGCACGCCGTCGAGACCGTCGGGGCCTCCAGCATCCTCGACGCGCCGGCCTTCGTCAACGCCCGCCAGCCGCTCGCCCAGGCGTTCCAGCTGGTCGGCGACACCGGCAGCTCGTTCCTCGCCATCGTCAACCACTTCAAGTCGAAGGGGTCCGGCACCGGCGTCGACGCCGACACCGGCGACGGCCAGGGTGCCTCGAACGCCTCCCGGGTCAACCAGGCGACCGCCCTCGTCGGCTTCGCCGACAAGCTCAAGACCGACGCCGGCATCACGCGGGTCTTCCTCACCGGAGACTTCAACGCCTACGACAAGGAAGACCCGATCAAGGTCATCACCGACGCCGGCTACCTCAGCCAGGAGGCCAAGAGCGGCGAGTATACCTACGCGTTCGGTGGGGCCGTCGGCTCCCTCGACCACGTGTTCGCCTCGGCCGAAGCGGATGCCGCCGTCACCGACGTGGACGTCTGGAACATCAACTCGGTCGAGTCCGTCGCGCTCGAGTACAGCCGATACAACAACAACGTCACCGACTTCTACCGCGCCGACCCGTACCGTTCCTCCGATCACGACCCCGCGGTCGTCGGCGTGAAGCTGGCCAGCCCCACCGATGTGAACATCAACCTGCTGAACATCAACGACTTCCACGGCCGGATCGACGCGAACACGGTCAAGTTCGCCGGAACCGTCGAGCAGCTCCGCGCCGAGTACGGTGACGCGGCCACCCTGTTCCTCTCCAGCGGCGACAACATCGGCGCCTCGCTCTTCGCGTCTGCGTCGCAGAAGGACAAGCCCACCATCGACGTGCTGAACGCCCTCGGGCTGAAGGCCTCCGCGGTCGGCAACCACGAGTTCGACCAGGGCTTCGCCGACCTCACCGGCCGGGTCACCGACGCCGCCGACTTCGA
This sequence comes from Cryobacterium mannosilyticum, assembly GCF_004402705.1. Taxonomy (NCBI): domain Bacteria; kingdom Bacillati; phylum Actinomycetota; class Actinomycetes; order Micrococcales; family Microbacteriaceae; genus Cryobacterium; species Cryobacterium mannosilyticum. Next base: position 35,205 of record NZ_SOFM01000050.1, read on the forward strand.
CTACCTCGGCGCCAACGTCTACCTCGCGGGCACCCAGACCCCGGCCCTGCCGGAGTACACGATCGTCGACGTCTCCGGCGTCACGGTGGGCGTGATCGGCGCCGTCACCGAGGAGACCCCCTCGCTCGTCTCGCCCAACGGCATCTCCACCCTCAGCTTCGGCGACCCGGTCGCCGCGGTGAACCGGGTCGCGGCGCAGTTGAGCGACGGCAACCCGGCCAACGGTGAGGCCGACGTGCTCGTCGCCGAATACCACGAGGGTGCCGGGGCCGGCGCACCCGAGGGTGCCACGCTCGAACGGGAGCTCGCCGTCACCGACAGCGCGTTCGCGAAGATCGTCACCCAGACCGCCGCCGACGTCGACGCGATCTTCACGGGCCACACCCACAAGCAGTACGCGTGGAACGCCCAGGTACCCGGAGCCGCGGCGGGCGTCACCCGCCCGGTGCTGCAGACCGGCAGCTACGGCGAGAACATCGGCCAGGTCGTGCTCAACTTCAACAAGGCATCCGGCGTCACCACCACCGTCAAGAACCAGGACGTGAAGCGGTCGACGACCGCCGACGCCACCCTGGTCGCCGCCTACCCGCGGGTCGCCACCGTGAAGACGATCACGGATGCCGCGCTCGCCCAGGCCGCCGTCATCGGCAACCAGCCGATCGGCTCGGTGACCGCCGACGTGACCCGCGCCTGCACCGGCGGCACCGCGCCCTGCGCCGAGAACCGTGCGGCCCCGTCGGCGATGGGAACCCTCGTCGCCAACTCGCTGCGCGAGTCGCTCGCCGACCCGCTCAAGGGCGGCGCCGAGATCGGCGTCGTCAACCCCGGCGGCATGCGCGCCGACCTCAGCCAGGCGCCGGACGGCGTCGTCACCTACGCCGAGGCCAACGCGGTGCTGCCGTTCCTGAACAACCTGTGGACGACCAGCCTCACCGGGGCCCAGTTCAAGACGGTGCTCGAGCAGCAGTGGCAGCGCGACGCGGCCGGCAACGTGCCGAGCCGGCCCTACCTGCAGCTCGGGTTGTCCGACAACGTGAACTACACCTTCGACGCCACCCGCGCCGAGGGCGACCGGATCACCGGCATCTGGATCAACGGCGCCGCCATTGACCCCGCGAAGTCCTACCGGGTCGGGTCGTTCAACTTCCTGCTCACCGGCGGGGACAACTTCCGCGGTTTCCTCGCCGGCACGGGAACGCGCGACTCCGGTCTCGTCGACCGGGACGCGTGGATCAGTTACCTCACCGCCCGCAGCCCGGTCACCCCGTCGTTCGCCGCCCGCCAGGCGAGTGTCACGGGTGCGCCGACCGCACCGGTCAGCCGCGGCGACTCCGTCACCTTCAGGGTCGGCGACCTCAACCTGACCTCGCTCGGCGCGCCGAAGAACACCGAGCTGACCCTGCTCTGGCCGGGCAGCAACGCCACCCTCGGCACGGTCGCGGTGGATGCCGCAGGCACCGCGGCGGTCACGGTGACCGTGCCCGCCGACGCCCCGGCAGCCGGCGTGCTCGAGCTGACGGCGAAGGAGTCCGGCACGATCGTGCGAGTCCCGGTCACGGTCAACGTGCCGGTGCCGCCCGCCGCCGCGCCGACCCCGGCGTCGTCCCGCGCCCTGACCAAGGCCCTGAAGAACACGATCGCCACCGACCAGCGGGTCTACCACGCCGGGGACACCGTGACCATCTCGGTCGGAGCCTCCCACGCGGCCGAGTTCGTCTCGGCCTGGGTGCGGTCCACGCCGGTCAACCTCGGCGGCTGGCTCACCGTGGACGCGCAGGGCACGGTCACGGTGACCCTCCCGGCCGACCTCCGTCCTGGCAACCACGACATCGTCGTGCAGGATGCGTCGGGTGCCGTGATCGGCTGGTCCGAGATCAAGGTTGACAAGGTGAAGACCCCGAAGCCGCCGCACGGCCACGACGACGACGGTCACGACCAGTAGGCCCAACCGTGCAGAGGTCGGAACCGGTGCCATCCAGGCCCGGTTCCGACCTTTGCGTGATGGGAACCCGGCAAAGACGACCGACACGCTCGGCATTCCCGGCCGCGGGCGGGAACGTCGTTAGCCTTGATCCATGTCGACGATCAAACATCCGGTCGGCCCCCAGTCCAGCAAGGTGTACTGGCGCCGTCGTCTCGTAGTAGGCCTCGGCCTGCTCTTCGTGCTTGTCATCATCATCCTCATCATCGTGCGCCCCGGCTCCAGCAACGGCCAGCCCGACGGCACGCCGAAGGCGCCGGCATCCACCGCGTCGACGGATGCCCCCGCCGCCGCGGCCACCGATCCGGCAGCGACTCCGACGAAGTGCGACCCGGCGCAGGTGCAGGTGGAGGCCACCACCGACGCCGACACCTATGAGCCCGGCACGATGCCGCAACTCTCGCTCAGCATCACCAACACCGGCTCGGCGCCCTGCGTCATCAACGCGGGCACCGCGAAGCAGGTGTTCACGATCTCCAGTGGCAAGGATGTCTACTGGAAGTCCACGGACTGCCAGACCGACCCCAGCGACGCCGACGTCACCCTGGAACCCACTGTTCCGGTGAGCTCGACCACCCCCGTCACTTGGGACCGGATCCGCTCCAGCCCCGACACCTGCGACTCCGACTCCCGGCCGGCAGCCCCGGCCGGCGGCGCCTCGTACCACCTGGCCGTGACCGTGGACGGCATCGAGGCGACGACCCCGAAGCAGTTCATCCTCGACTGACCGGCCCGTCGCCCAGGCTGCCCGACACCGGCCGGACTGCAGCAAATCGTCACCCCATCGAAGGCCCTGAACTCACGTTCGGGGCCTTCCGCCTGCGGACAGGTCCCGTTCACGGACTGCCCGTAGGCTGAATGGATGGAGAACATCGCATGAGAATTTCCGTGATCGGCTGCGGCTACCTGGGTGCCGTGCACGCGTCGGCGATGGCCGAACTCGGCCACGACGTCATCGGCATCGACATCGACATTCGCAAGATCGAGCAGCTCGCCGCGGGCAAACCGCCGTTCTACGAGCCGGGGCTGCCCGAGATCCTCACCTCGGCCATCGCCTCCGGCCGGCTCCGGTTCAGCACCGACATTGCGGATGCCGCGGGCGCCCAGGTGCACTTCATCGGCGTCGGCACCCCGCAGAAGGCCGGCAGCCACGCCGCCGACCTCAGCTACGTGGACGCCGCCGTGCAGTCCCTGTTGCCGCATCTCGCCGTCGGCGACCTGGTCGTGGGCAAGAGCACGGTTCCCGTCGGAACAGCCGCCCGCCTCGCCGAGGTCATCGAGCGCTCCGGAACGGGCGCGACCCTGGCCTGGAACCCCGAGTTCCTCCGCGAGGGCTTCGCCGTGAAAGACACGATCAGCCCCGACCGACTGGTCTACGGAGTGCCGTCCGGTCACGCGGGGGAGCAGGCCACGGCTCTGCTCAACGAGGTCTACGCCTCGGCCATGGCCGCGAACACGCCGCTGATCGTCACCGACTACGCCACGGCAGAGCTCGTCAAGGTCGCCGCCAACGCGTTCCTGGCCACCAAGATCAGCTTCATCAACGCCATGAGCGAGATCGCCGATGTCTCCGGCGCCAACATCACCGAGTTGGCGGATGCGATCGGCTTCGACAACCGCATCGGCCGCCGGTTCCTCAACGCCGGAGTGGGTTTCGGCGGCGGTTGCCTGCCCAAGGACATCCGCGCCTTCACCGCCCGCGCGGAGGAGCTCGGCCGGGGCGATTCGGTCGCCTTCCTCAAAGAGGTCGACACGATCAACATGCGCCAGCGCCAGCGCGTCGTCGCGATGACCCTGCAGGCGCTCGACAAGCCGGTCTACACCGCGAAGGTCGCGGTGCTCGGGCTCAGTTTCAAGCCGCACTCCGACGACGTGCGCGACTCGCCGGCGCTCGACGTGGCCGTGCAGCTGCGCGGCCTGGGCGCCGATGTCGTGGCGACCGACCCGCAGGGCATCGAGAACTCGCGGCTGCGGCACCCGCAGCTCACCTACTCGACCTCGGTCGAGGAGACCCTGCGCGGCGCCGACGCGGTGGTGCTCGTCACCGAGTGGGCCGAGTTCAAGCAGATCGACCCGGTCTGGGCCGCCGGCCTGGTGCGAGTTCCCATCATCATCGACGGCCGCAACACCCTCGACGCCGCCGCCTGGCGAGCAGCCGGCTGGACCTACCAGGGCCTCGGCCGCCCGTAGCCCCGGTGGTCGAGCTTGTCCAGACCCGTGATTTCGGCAGGCTCAATCACCGGGGGTCGAGCCTGACGAGACCCGGCGGACTGGCTAGAGATACAGCAGTAATGCGGCTAAAGGCGCAGTGAAAACTCGGCTAACGGTGAAGTAGAGCCGATCCGGTCTTGGCCCGGCTCTTGGGCGTGGATGAACAGAAGCTCCTGTCCGCCGCGCCCATGGAGGTGCTGGACCCACAAGACGGCACGGTCCTCGGGCGGCTTTTTGAATCGCTGGTCGCGCTCAGCCTTCAGACCTACGCGCAAGCCAACGAGTCGCGCGTCAGTCAGTTCCGATCGGGCAACGTGGACCGCGAGGTGGACTTCATCGTTCATCGTGGGGATCGCACCAATGTTGCGTTTGGGGTGAAACTGGCTCGACAAGTCGACGACCATGACGTGCGTCACTTGCTGCGGCTCAGGAGGCACTTGGGCGATGATCTGGTCGACATGGTGGTCGTAGATACCGGGACCACGGCCTATCGCCGAAGCGACGGAGTCGCGGTGGTCACGTTTGCCTTGCTTGGTCCGTGAACGAGGGCACGAGGCAATCGCGTCGATGTGCTGGCCTCCGAGCAAACCGGCGACCCCGAACCAGCGGCAGTCGCTGAGCCGCCAAGGATCGGTTCCCTCCTTCGTCGTCCGTCTTGTACATCGAGTGCTCTATACGTACAGTTAGTACATGTCGTCCACAAAATCTGTCGCTGTCTCGGATGCGCGTGACCAGCTTGCATCGATCATCGACCGCGCCCGCACCGAGCACGAGCCGGTCTTCCTGTCGCGGCGGGGACGACGAGTCGCGGCCGTGATCGACTCTGACGACTTGGAGCGTCTGATCGAGTTGGCGGAAGACATGGCGGACATCCGTGGTGCCGAGGAATCGCGCGAGGAGATGCGCCGCACAAGGATCGAACCGACGCCGTGGAACGAAGTGAAGGCAGACCTCGGCCTCGTATGACCTGCACGGTGAGCATCGCGCCAGCCGCTGAAAGGCAACTGCGCAAGTTCGACCCTCAGGTGCGGCGTCGCGTGCAAGCCGCGATTGATCTACTGGCGGGCGAGCCGCGACCTCCCAGAGCGATTCAACTCGTCGGCGGCTCCGGAGAGTGGCGAGTTCGAACTGGGGACTATCGCATCGTCTACGAGATTCGCGACGAGCAACTGATCGTGCTCGTCCTCCAGGTCGGCCATCGTCGTGAGATCAACCAATCCCGGTAGCAAGTCCTGGCGACACGCGGACCTGCGGTTGAGACGCGGACAAAACACCTTGGCTGCCGCTGGCGAAGGTGCTTTCTCCGCAAACGAGCGCCAAATGCTCGAGCTCGGCAAGGCAAATACACGATCCCAGTCCTCGATGACGTTGGGGCGGCCTCGGCCCTCAGATGCCCAGAACCCGTCGGATGCTGTCGGCGATCTCGAAGAAAATGTAGCGTGACGCAGGCCCGACCTGAACGGTTCCCATCAACGTCGCCCAAAGTCAGGCTTTTGTCGGGAATTACGGCTAGACCAGGGTGTCATGACACCTGCGCCCCACGACAAGCCGGCAAGCTCGGAGGAGGAGCGGTGGCTCGTCATCAACGGTCGCCGGTGGCGCCGCACCGATCCGTGCCTGCCCGAGGATGTCGTCACCGAGCTGAAATCGCAGCTGGGTCGGGGAAGATCGGGCGTTCGCGCGGCCAAGGCGGCTGGAGATGACCAAGCCGTGGCGCTGGCGCGCCGACGCGTGGGAATGGCCAAACACGGTCTGGGGGAGCGCGGCCCGTATTGGTGGGAGGAACCCGAAACGGCGCGGGTGATGCGGGCACGCCAGGTGCTCGAGGAGCTAGCCGCCCTCGACAGTTGATCTCGTGCCTATGCGGGAGGAGCGGCGTCCCTGGGTTCAGTCGACGTCAACCAGTAGGTGATGCGGTGGATCTCCGACAGGAAGGTTTACACTAATCCGATCTGGCCGGTCCGCACACCCACGGAGGAACGCACATAACCACACCGGATGCGCCCGACCAGGCACACCGCAGGCCGGCGAACGTCTCCGATGAGACGGTCGAGGCGCTCGGCAGACTTTCTGAAGCGTTGGAAGTCGTCGAGCACGCCCGCGGGCTTCTCTATGGGTTTCACCGCCTCACCGGGAAGGCAGATCTCGCTCTTGGGGAGGCTGCGGAGCTGATGCGAGCCGCGGGCCACGGTGCCATTGCCGACGGCCTGGAACAGACGCTGATCGGCAGAAATGTGATCGACGGCCGCTGGACCTTCCAAATCGTGGAGGACTACGACACCAACTACTACGCCGTATTCGTCGACGCGGAACGAGAGGCGCGGCAGACCCTGGTCGAGGGCAAGAAGCACCTTTACGAAGCAGAAATGAAAGAAGATCGACGCAGTCACGGACTGCCGCACCACGAAGCACGGCCCCCGCACCCGCGGGACACCTGAGCCGGCACCAAAACGGCTCCCACCTGCACTCTGAAGCTGTTCGCGCCGGGTGTCGGGTAACGCCATAGATCCCTGAAAGGTTCTCGTGTCGAAATCGAAGAAGTCGGGCAGCGTGAAACGCGTTCCCAAGCCCCTGTACGAGAAGGAACTGGAGCGGCTGCAGGCAGAGCTGGTGGGAATGCAACAGTGGGTCATCGAAACCGGGGCGCGAGTTCTTGTCATTTTCGAGGGTCGGGATGCGGCGGGGAAGGGCGGCGCCATCAAGCGAATCGTGCAGTACCTGAACCCGCGCGCCGCCCGAGTGGTCGCACTCCCCACGCCGAGCGAGCGGGAGAAGGGGCAGTGGTACTTCCAGCGCTACATCGAGCGGCTGCCCACCGCCGGAGAAATCGTTCTGATGGACCGCTCCTGGTACAACCGGGGCGGAGTCGAGCGGGTCATGGGATATTGCACCGACGAGCAGTACCACAGGTTCCTTGAGCAGGTTCCCCTCGTCGAGCGCATGCTGGTCGACGAGGGAATCATCCTGATCAAGTTCTGGTTCTCCGTTTCAGACACTGTGCAGGAGGAGAGGTTTCGCTCTCGCCTGGAAGATCCGATGCGTCGGTGGAAGCTCTCCGAAACTGACCTCTTCTCGATCACCCGCTGGGAGGACTACTCCCGAGCCAAAGACGACATGTTCGACGCCACAGACCTCGATTTCGCCCCATGGTGGTCGATCGAAAGTGACGACAAGAGAGCATCCCGAATCAATGCAATCAAGCACCTGCTCACGCAGATTCCCTATGAGCACCGGCTGCCGGACAAGGTGAGTATCCCTGAGCGTCCCGACGCGAACGATTCCGACCGGCCGCCGCGTGAACAGACGAAGTTCGTCGCCGACCATGCCAGGACGCTGAAGAAGAACTAGATCTGCTGCCGCTCGCGAACGTCGCAATCCTGGTCTTTCAAGCGGGGCACATCATCGTGAGCGTGATCCGCCGGGGTGACCGCGACGTGGGCGAGAATCTCCTCGTAGCGGTCGATCATCGCCTCGAAAGAGAAGCGCAGCGACGGCCGTGCCGCTGGCCAGGGCTTCAACCACGGTGACAGTCGGCTCGAGCGGGGCCACGTCGGTGTCCATCGGCAAGTCCAGCCCGCGAGATTGATTGCCCCCGATGTGTGACGGACTCGCCCCGAGATACGACTACACCATAAGAGAATCTCTGCGGAAACCGACCCCGTGAGCTTCGCTTCCGGCGTGCCTTTTTTCGACGAGTTGTCGGGCACTGTCGCCGACGATTCGCTGTCCACCGCTTTGCTGTCCACCGCCACACCCTGCACAATTTGAGGAGATCTTGCCATGGTCACATCCGACTCACCCCGTTCCGATCGCAGTCGCGATACTCGCGATCGCGATGAAACCATCGCCGCAGTGCCGGTGAACACCGCGGTGCCGGTGAACACCGTCCCGCCGGTGAACACCGCAGCGCCCACCAGTACCGCAGCGCCCACCAGTACCGCAGCGCCGGTAAACACCGCCGTGCCCACCAGCAACGCCGTACCCACCGAAACCGGGAGCACTGAAAACGGGCGCGCGGTTCGCGACGATGTCGTCAACCGCGAGAAGGCCCGCTTCGGCGGGATCAAGTGGGGAGCCGCATTCTTCGGCTGGCTCACCGCCACGGGCACCGCCGTCATCCTCACCGCCCTGTTCGCCGGCATCGGCACGGTCGTCGGTTTCAATTCAACGGATTCGGCCGATCAAGCTGCCGGAGCCGCCGCCGACAACGCAGACACCCTTGCGCTGATCGGCGCGATCGCGCTCGCGGTCGTGGTGTTCCTTTCCTACCTCTGCGGCGGCTACGTCGCCGGGCGGATGGCGCGCTTCGACGGTGCCAAGCAGGGCGTCGCGGTCTGGGTCTGGGCCATCATCATCGCGTTCGTCACCGCGATCATCGGCGCCATCGCCGGCAGCCAGCTCAACGTGCTGGAGAACATGAACAGCCTGCCCAGCATCCCGCTCAATGGGGGAAACCTGACCGCAGGCAGCATCATCACGGCGCTCGTCGTCGTGGTAGTCAGCCTCGCCGGCGCGATCCTCGGCGGCCTCGCGGGAATGCGCTTTCACCGTCGCGTCGACCGTGAAGGGCTCGGGCGCTAGCCTGCCGGCTCACCAACCCCACCCGCGTTCGGACGCCTGGTAAGGGAAAAGGAAACTCGCATGATTGACAAGAGCAACCTCGGCTCTCTCTTCGGCGCAACGGTCACGGATGCCGATGGCGACAAGATCGGCACCGTCGGCCAGCTCTTCGTCGACCCCGGCGCTGACACGGATGGCCGCACGCTCCGCGAATCGCGGGCAGCGGAGTAACACCGGACACCAGCACGAATCACCAACACAGAACGTGGCTGGGCAGGGTAACCGGCCCAGCCACCTTCTGTGCCCAGCACCCCTTGATTGCAGTCGAAAAGAGATCACCATGGCCCGCTTGCTCAAATTCCTTCCTGTCGTCGTGACTCTGGTCACCAAGTACCTGCGCAGTCCGCAGGGAAAGGCCGCGCTCCAGAAGCTGCGGTCTGCGCGTCGGCAGCCGAAGAACGCCCGCACGGCCCGTCGCGGGTACTGAGCCCGGTGATGGCTGCCGGCGCGCCCGGTTCGTGAGCCGATTCCGCCCGGCGAGCAGGAACAGGTCGACCTGTCGCGACACGCGGCGGCGAGTGGATTTCGCGAGGGGCTCCCTGAGAAGGTCCTGTGACGGCACCGTGCAACCTATGCCGGGCATGAGAAATCGGCGTCGGCCCCCGTCATAAGGAGTATCTGCCGCGCATTCCCGTGCGGGACGATATCGCAACGATGAGGAGTTCACTATGACTGGACGCAATACTTTTGTTCGAAGCCTGCACGACCTGGGATTGGCCGTGTGGTCCGGCGGCGCGTTGATGGGGGCCGTCGGCCTCAACGGGAGCGCAGCGACGGCGAAGAACCCGCGGGAGCGGGTGGCCCTGGCCAGTGAAGGATGGAAGAGGTGGGCGCCGGTGCAGGTGGCCGCGCTCGTCGCCCACGGCGTGGGTGGTGCGGGTCTGATCCTTGGCAACAAGGCACGTCTGGCAGGTCAACCCGAAGGGCGTGCGAACACGATTGTGAAGCTTGCCCTCACCGGCGTGGCAGCAGGCACAACCCTGTACTCCGGCATCCTCGGCAAGAAGATGGCCGAGCACGCCGGAGAGCCCACCGACGGAACCACCGAGGCCGCGGCAGGCACGTCGGCGGAGCTTGACGCGCTTCAGCGCCGGCAGCGCGTGATGCAGTGGGTTACTCCCGCCGTGACGGCCGTCTTGATCGTTCTGGCCGCCCAGCAGGGCGAGCAGCAGCGCCCGGTCGTCGGGTTGCTCGCGCGCTTCGCATCACACTCCCGCTGACCGGGTCTCGCCGGGCTCGACCACCGGAGCGATGATTGAGCCTGGTGTGGCGATCGAAGGCAAGTACACTGATCGGGTTCATGGGACGCGAAGCCGCCACTGTGAACGCGTCGGTGTGGGACGGCATCCTCCCCATTGCCGCCGGTGGTCGAGCTCGACCCGGTGGCCGAGCCCGTCGACCCGGCGCGTCAGCCCTACTTGCGGATGACGGTCCCGTCGAGCGGGGCGATCTCGATCGGCTTCGGCAGCTGGATCACACCGTCCTCGAGGGAGACGATCGTGTTCCACCAACCGTCGGGATGCTTCATCGCGAAGCCCGGAACGAGCCAGGCGTTGCCGTCCGCGTCCCACATCATCAGCAGGGTCGATGTGGCCTCGTCGACCGTCACCACGACGACCTTCGGCTTCTCGGGCAGCGGCTGGGGCTCGGCCGTCGGTTCGGGCAGAGGTTCGGCCGTCGGCGGCACCGACGGGGCCGGTGCGGGCACCGGCTCCGCGGTCGGTGTGGCGACCGGCTCCTCGGTCTTGCCTGGGCCCGGCTCGATGATGGGGTTGTCCCGCGGGTCGACGCCCTGAGGCGTGGGCTTCGTCCCTCCAGCCTGCGGGTCGGTCGCGGTGCCGCCGTTCGCATCTGTGGTGACGGGGGTGTCCGGGCCGACGAGGGCGTCGGGGCTGACCGGCGAGCCCGTCGCATCCGCTGAGCGGAGCATGTCGGCGGCGAGCAGTCGCACTCCGCCCTGAAACTCCGGGCCGGCGGCCCCGAACCAGCGGTAGTCGCTGAGCCGCTTGACCGCGTCGGTCGCCGAGATGGTGCCGAAGCTGCCCCGGTCGACGACGTCGATGGAGTGGCCGGAGGCCCAGGCGATCTTGCCGGAGGGCGCCCACGCCACGGTCCATTCGAGGGCGGTCTGGGTGCCGTCCACCGTGAGGTTGGTGGTCGCCGTCGTCTGGCCGGGGTCAGCCGTCACCCGGATGCGGTCGGCCGCCACGTCGAGACCGGTCTTGCCGAACAGGGTGCGGGCCGCTGCTCGTGCGTCGGACTCGCTTGGGGCCTTGCTTGCGCCGGCGGGGGCCGGTGGCACCTCGCAGACGGGCAGCACGTCGATTGCAGGGCCACCGGCGGCATCCGCAGGCGGCACCGCGGCGCAGACCACCTGCGGCATGGCCGTCGGGTCGTTGTACCACCAGTCGCCGGTGCCCGCCCAGGTGATGGTGACGGATGCCGCGGAGCCGTCCTCCGGGCCGACCATCCAGGTGGGGTAGGCCGGGTCGGAGTAGGTGGTCTTCTTCGCCTCGCCGGAGACGCCGAGCGCCCCGGCGACGTCGCGGAGCCGCGACTCCGCCGTGCCCGTGCGCTTCAGTTGGTAGACCGAGCCGGTGCTGGCTTCGGTGCCGAGGTCGGCGCCCGCTTCGTAGCGGTAGTCGATCCACTGGGCGATGCGCATGTCGCTGGGGGCGGCATCCGCGCCCATTTTGAGGCTGGAGCTCGCTGCGCCGCCGCCCTGTGCGCTGGTGTTGCTGCTGCTGCTCGCGGCGAGGAAGAGTGGCGCGCGCTGGGTCGGCAGCGAGACCACGAGCGCTCCCACGGTGACCGCGGCCACGGCGAGGGTCATGCCGCCGGCGGCCTGGATGCGGCGTTGGCGGTTGACGAGGCGGGGTGCCTCCCGGGTCGCGGCGTTCGCGATGAGGTCCGATGACAGGTCGGGGGCCGCGCCCTGGGCGCCGAGGCTTCGCCGCAGTCGCGCGTCGACGTTGCTGTCTGCGTTGTCGTCGGTGACACCGTCGGGGTCGCGGTCGTCAGAATGTGTGCTCATGCAATGGTTATGTCGGCTGAGGGGTCGATCTTTCAGAAGGGACCGATTCGTCTTTGTCGGTCGGGTCGGCATCCGGGGCGGTGTCGACTTTCGGGGTCGGGTCAGCCTTCGAGGCTGGGCCGGCTTTCGGACCCGCGTCAGCCTTCGAAGCTGGGCCGGCTTTCGGGGCGGTGTCGTCTGGCCCGTCCATCAGCCGCGCGAGCGTCTTCTTCGCCCGGTGCAAACGGATGCTCACCGCATTCGCGCTGACACCCAGCGACGTCGAGATGGCGGGGATGGGCAGGTCCTCGAGCACCGCCAGAGCGAGAACCTCACGGTCGCGCGGGCGCAGCCGGCGCCATGCGTCGGCCAGGGCGAGGTCGGTGATCGCGATGTCCTCGGCGGAGGGCGCGGTGTCGGTCGCCCGGAGCGCGAACAGCAGCGAGGCCGCGGTGGCCTGCTGGCGCCGGTGATTCGCGACGAGGTTGGCCGCGATGCGGTAGAGCCACGGCAACTCCTCGCCCGCGGTCACGGTGGCGCGCCGGCGCCAAGCGATCGCGAAGACGTCTGCGGCGAGATCCTCCACGAAGCGGTGCTCGACCCGGCGCGCAAGGAAACCGCCGATCGCCGGCAGGTACTTCGAATAGACGGCGGCGAACGCGTCGTCAACAGGGGGCATACCGTCAGTCTGGCCGAGCGGCGCGCGCGGGACAACCGAACGCTCTCTCTGGGGTCTGTGACCGCGTGAACGATCCACTGTTTCGGGGCTGTCCGGGTCGGGATTGAGGGGTGTAGTTTTCCTCCACATATGCGATTTGATCAGCTTATCCACCGATATCCTGGGTGCCGGCCGGATGTCGGTGGGTCGTCGTAAAGTGACCGGTATGACGATCCTCGTGAACGCCCGGCAGGAGGCCCTTGGTGAGCGTTTCGACGCGATCAAGGAGGCCGAGCGTGACATCGCCCGGGCCTTCGCCCGGCGTGCGGAGCTCATCGACGAGGCCCGCCGTTTTCGTGAGGAGACGGCGGCGATGACTGTCGCATCCGCCGCGTGTGCGTCGTCGCTGTCGCGCTGGAACGAATCGATGATCGCCGAGCGGGAATTCGTCAGCGAGTTGGCCTGCACCCTCCTGGTGCCGCAACGCACCGCCGAAACCGTGATCGCCGAGAGCCGGGCCCTCGCCGACGACCTTCCCGGCACCCGGGCCGCTCTGCACCGCGGGGAGATCTCCTACCGGAACGCGCAGACCCTGATGGGCCAGGCGTGGTCTGTGCCGGCCGATGCGAAGGCGGCGTTCGAAGCGGCTTTGCTGCCGTCGGCGGCGAACCTGACGGCGTCGAAGCTGAAGACGAAGGCGCGGATGCTGCGGGAGCGGCTGCACCCCGAGACGATCGCCGCCCGGCACGACACGTCGATCACCGATCGGAAGGTGTCTGTCGAGCCTGAGGCCGACGGGATGGCGTCGCTTTACTGGTACGACACCGCGGAGCAGGTCGATGCCGCCTATCGGCGGATCACCACGACTGCGCTGAGCCTGCAGGGCCCCGAGGAGCCTCGCACTCTCACCCAATTGCGCGCGGACGTTCTCAAGGACCTGCTGATCGACGGTGTAACCCCCGCCGGGCTCGCGAAAGGCATCCGGGCCACGGTGAACGTGACGGTGCCGGTGTTGACCTTGATGGGCCTCTCCGACGAGCCGGCCCACCTCGCGGGGTACGGCCCGATCGACCCGGAGACGGCAAGGCGGCTTGCGGCGGGGGCGCCGAGCTTCACCAGGTTGCTGACGCATCCCGAGACCGGGGTCGTGCTCTCGGTCGGCCGCGACCGTTACAAGGTCCCGAAGGATCTGAAGCGTTATGTGCAGCTTCGTGACGAAACGTGTCGGTTTCCGGGGTGTAATCGTCCGGCGCACGAGTGCGACCTCGATCACACCCTCGACTGGCAGTTTCAGGGTTGCACCGAGCACGAGAATCTGGCTTCCGTGTGTGCGGGCGATCATGGGTTGAAAAGCGAGACGGGGTGGACAGCGAAACAGCTCCCGGGCGGCATCATCGAGTGGACGTCGCCGACCGGCCGGCACTTCCGCACCGAGCCGGCCGTCGACATCCGCCCCTCGCCGCCGCGCCGGGTGCCAGCGCCGCCCCCGCCGGTCGATCCGGCGGAGCCCGCCGAACCGCCGCCGTTCTGACCCGAGGCCACCGGTGGTCGAGCCTGTCGAGACCCCCCGCGCCGTGGTTTCGACAAGCTCAACCCCCGCCGGTCGAGCTCCACCGGTGGTCGAGCTTGTCGAGACCCCCCCCACCTCCCCCCGCGCCGTGCTTTCGACAGGCTCAACCACCGGTTGGCGCGGAGGGAGCGTACATCTGCATCGACTAAACTCAAAGGTCGGATTTCAAGGGGTGTGTGAGTGGTCGACCTGGAGCTTCAGCGGGAACAGAACTATGTGGCCACGCTGTACGCGCGGCTGGACGCGCTGCAGCGTGAGGCCGAGCAGCAGCTGACCGCGGTGCGGCGGCTGAACGTGGGCGGCAACCACCAGGCGCGCTCCGAGCGCGACACCTTCGCGCGCCTCTACGAGGACCGCATCGTGCAGCTTCGGGAGGTCGACGACCGGCTGGCGTTCGGCCGGCTGGAGACGGCCCCGAGCACAGACGACGATGACGACGACAGCTCGATCTACCGTTACATCGGCCGGGTCGGGCTGCGCGACGAAGACCTGCAGCCGATCCTGCTCGACTGGCGCGTGCCGCAGGCCAGCGCCTTCTACCAGGCCACGGCCGCGACACCGCTCGGCGCCCGCGCCCGCCGCCACCTGCTCTCCAAGGGGCGCAGCATCATCCGGATCGAGGACGAGATCCTCGACGCCGAGCTGCTCGAGGGGGAGGCGGCCACCCACCACCAGGGCGAGGGCGCCCTGCTCGCCGCGCTCACCGCGCAGCGCACCGGGCACATGTCCGACATCGTGGCGACCATCCAGGCCGAGCAGGACCGCATCATCCGCTCCGACCTCAAGGGGGTGCTCGTGGTGCAGGGCGGCCCCGGCACCGGCAAGACCGCCGTGGCGCTGCACCGCGCCGCCTACCTGCTCTACACGCACCGCGACCGGCTCAAGCACTCCGGCGTGCTCATCGTGGGCCCGTCGCCGTCGTTCCTGCAGTACATCGAGGCCGTGCTGCCCTCGCTCGGCGAGACCGGGGTGGTGCTCGCCAGCGTCGGCCAGCTGTTCCCGGGCGTCGACGCGACCCACGAGGGTGCCCCGGCCGTCGCCGCGCTCAAGGGCCAGACCGCGATGGCCGGCGTGATCGAGCGCGCCGTGCGCTCCCGGCAGCGCATCCCCGAGCGGGACCAGTTGCTCGAGGTGAACGGTGACCGGGTCACCCTCACCTCCGAGCTGATGGCGAAGGCCATTCACCGCGCCCAGACCAGCGGCAAGCCGCACAACGAGGCCAGGGCCACCTTCGTGAAGAACGCGCTCAACGCGCTGTCGCGGGAGTGGCTGGCCACGCTCAAGGCCGGCGGCGCCTCGATGGACGAGAGCGACCTGCCCATGCTGCGGGAAGACCTGCGCTCGGCGGAGGCCGTGCGGGTCGCCCTGAACACGGCCTGGCTGCCGCTCACGCCCCAGAAGCTGCTGCAGGACCTCTACGCGCGCCCGGAGTGGTTGGCATCCCTCACCCCCAGGTTTTCGCCCGAGCAGCGCGCCCTGCTGCACCGCCCGCGGAACGCCCCGTTCACCATCGCCGACGTGCCGCTGCTCGACGAGGCGGCCATGCACCTCGGCGAGTACAACGTGGTCGACGCGGCGCAGAAGCGCGAGCAGAAGGAGCAGCGCAAGCGCGACATCGAGAACGCCGAGGCCGCCATCGCCAACATGGCCGTCAAAGGCCTCGTGAACGCCAAATCGCTCGCCGACAACTTCGCCGAGCTGGGCGACCGCGCCACCACCGCCGAGCGCGCGGCCGTCGACCGCACCTGGACCTACGGGCACGTCGTCGTCGACGAAGCGCAGGAACTCTCGCCGATGCAGTGGCGCCTGCTGCTGCGCCGCGGCCCGCAGCGCTCGTTCACCATCGTGGGCGACATCGCCCAGGCGGCGTCGGCGGCGGCGGCCACGAGCTGGAAGGACGCACTCCGGCCCGTGCTCGGCTCCTCCCTCGAGGCCGACCGCTGGCGGCTCGAAGAGCTCACCGTGAACTACCGCACGCCCAGCCAGATCGCGGAGGCGGCCGAGGCGATGGCGCTGGCGTACAACCTGCCGATCACCCCGGCCCGGTCGGTGCGGGCCAGCGACTGGCCGATCGAAACGGTGACGGATGCGGCCACCGCCGTGCGCCGCGACCTCGCCCTGGATGCCGGCGGCACCCTCGCGGTGATCGTGGTCGAGGCATCCCTCGCCGCCGTCAACGCGGCCCTCACCGCGGAGTTCGGCGACGCCGTCGGCCTCGGCGCGCTCGGCCTCACCCGGCAGGTCGCGCTGCTCACACCGCAGGACGCGAAGGGGCTCGAGTTCGATGCGGTGGTCGTGGTCGATCCGAACGCGATCGTGGCATCCTCTTCTCGCGGTGTAGGCGCCCTCTACGTGGCGCTCACCCGCGCCACCCAGCGCCTCTACCTCGTGACCGACGGCCCTCTGCCGGCGGGACTCGCGTAGCCGGCGTAGCTCGTCTCGCGCGCCTGGCTCGCTTCGCTCGCGCGTAGCTCGCTTCGCTCGCGCGTGTTCGCCTGCGCGCCAGACTCGCCTCGCGCGCGTTCGCTCGCGCGTCAGGATGGAGGAACTCGCGACACGCCGCTTCTCGTGCCGGGGAACACGGTGTGTCCCGAAAAACTCCATCCCGGCGTGCGGCGTGCGGCGTGCGGCGTGCGGCGTCAGCGGCTCAACCGCCGCGAGTGGCCGACGGATGCGTGCTCCCGGTCTCGATGAGAAAGCTTCCAGCGGTCGCCTGTAGAGTTTTTTGTGACGTTGCGAATGGGTGACGCTCCGCGCCGGCCTGATTCCCGGCGCACTGATCCTGATAAAGGAACCACCAGACATGACTTCCCTTCCCCGGCTCGTGGCCTTCGACCTCGACGACACCCTCGCCGCCTCCAAGTCTCCGCTCGACCCCCGGATGGCGGCGTTGATGGTGCGCCTGCTCGGCGCAGTCGAAGTGTGCGTGATCTCCGGCGGCCAGATCGCCCAGTTCCACATGCAGCTGATCGACAACCTCGACAACGTCAGCGACGAGGCCCTCGCCGGGCTGCATCTGATGCCCACCTGCGGCACCCAGTACTACCGCCACATCGAGGGTTCATGGACCCAGATCTACGCCGAGCTCCTCACCGACCCGGAGAAGGCCAGCGCGCTGATCGCGGTCGAAGCCACCGCCCGCGAGCTCGGCTACTGGGAGAGCGACACCTGGGGCCCGATCCTCGAGGACCGCGGCTCGCAGATCACCTTCTCCGCGCTCGGCCAGGCTGCCCCGGTCGCCGCGAAGACCGCCTGGGACCCGAGCGGGGAGAAGAAGAACACCCTTCGCGAAGCGGTGCAGGCGCTGCTGCCCGACCTCGAGGTGCGCTCCGGCGGCTCCACCTCGGTGGACATCACCCGGCGCGGCATCGACAAGGCCTACGGCATGAACAAGCTCGCCGCGCTCACCGGAGTCTCCCTCGACGAGATGCTCTTCGTCGGCGACCGCCTCGACGAGAACGGCAACGACTACCCGGTGAAGGTGCTCGGGGTTGAATGCGTCGCCGTGGGCGGTTGGGAAGACACCGCAGCGTTCCTGGAGACCCTGATCCCGAGGCTCGAGGCCGGCGCGGTCTGATCCGCGCCGTAGGGCTTGCGCGAGATCCTGTTCGCCCGATAACGGTGCCTGCGGTCCGATAGCCCATTCCCATTCAGGGGGTACGGCGCTACGATCGCTTAACCGTTTACCCGAGCGGTAGCTGGAGGCAACCCGAATGCCGAACGTGCCCTGCATATTGTCGCGCCGGAAAACACCCATTTTGTGGGGCGACGAACCATCCTCACCAGCCGACCGGCGCGCCTGCGCTCCGCCGGCCGGCTCCTGGCCTGCTGCCCACTGCGCTGCCCGGCGCACCGAGGTGGCTCATGACTGAGACCGCCGCGGTTGCCCGCAAACGCCATCCCTGGCGAATCGCCTGGGGTGTCTTCGGGGCGGTCGTGCTGCTGCTCGTGTCGATCGGCGGCGTCTACGCGTTCACGTTGATTCGCACCTTCGACACCCAGACCGAGAAGATCTCGAACGCCTTCCCGGCGGATTCCGTGCGCCCACCGGCGGCGCCCGCCGCCGGCTCCACGGCCGTGCAACCGACCCCTGAACCCGGTGCGGCGACCCCGGCGCCGGTCGCCGCGCCGACGACACCGGCCCAGAACATCCTGTTGCTCGGCTCGGACACCCGTGGCGCCACCGATCGCGACCTGGCGGGCATCCGTGGCGAACGCTCCGACACCATCATGGTCGTGCACGTTCCGGCCGACCGAAAGAACCTGTACGTCATGTCGATCCTGCGGGACAGCTGGTTGGAGATTCCCGGGCACGGCACGGCGAAGATCAACGCCGCGCTGTCCTGGGGCGGAGTGCCCCTGGCCGTGCAGACGGTTGAGACGCTGCTCGGCGTGCGCATCGACCATGTCGCGGTGGTCGACTTCGCCGGTTTCAAGGGAGTGACCGACCTGCTCGGCGGCGTCGACATCAGCAACCCGATTGGATTCGAGTCCTACCACCTGAAGGGGCACTACTTCCAGGAGGGCGCGCTGCACCTGAACGGCACGGAAGCCATGGCGTTCGCCCGGGAGCGGTACGCCTTCGCCGACGGCGACTTCCAGCGGGTGCGCAACCAGCAGCTCATCATCCAGGCGGTGCTGGTGGCGATCATGCACAAGTCGGTGCTGGCCGACGTCGGGAAGACGACCAGCCTGGTCAGCTCCGTGACGCCCTACCTCGCGGTGGACGAAGGCCTCACCTCCGCCTATCTGACCGGGCTGGCGTGGGAGTTGCGCGCGGTACGCGAGCCGGAGGTCGAGTTCTTCACCATGCCGACCAACGGAACCGGCACCTCGAGCGACGGGCAGTCGATCGTGAACATCGACTGGTCGGCACTCGCGGCCGTGCAGAACGGGTTCAAGACCGACACCCTGGGCGCCTACCAGCCGGAGGTGCAGACGATGGGTTGACCGTGCGCGGCGACCAACGGGCCGCTGCGCCCTAGTGTTCCCGGGGCGCCTGGCGCCTGCGGGACAGCCGGGAGGCGCTCATCGGGTTGGGTGCCTCCCGGTCAAAATCCTCCTCGGGATACGGAGGGGTGCTCGGTCCCTGCTGCACAGTGGCGGGGCGGGGCGACGGAGTCCGGCCGGTGCGACCGGACAGCGACGGCGCCAGCGCAAGCAGCAGCGGCCCGAGAGACGTTCCCACCGCCGCGCCCGCGGTGTTCGCAACGACATCCGCCACGGTCGCGAAACGGTCGGGCAGGAACAGGAGCTGGCCGAGTTCGATGGCGCAGCTCGCGGCCAAGCCGGTCAGGAGGGCCAGCCACCAGCGCCGGGCGCCGGCCAGGATCACCACGAAGACGCCGACGGGGGCGAACAAGGCGATATTGGCGGAGAACTCGACGACGTCGTAGCGCAGCCAGGGCGGGGCCCCGTGCAGTTGCAGCCAGCGGAGAACGCCGAGGATGTCGTGGTGTGCGCTCCGGTCGACGGGCGTCGGCCAGAACGCGATCAGGATGAGAGCGACGAGATACGCGGCGGTGAGCCAGAACGTCCACCGGTGCAGCGTTCCGTGCCTCCGTGCTGCGGTGGCCAGCGAGCCGTTGGCGGGGGAGTGTCGTGTTCCGATCGCGCAGTCCTCCTCGTTCGGGCGGCCGGATCAGTCCGGTGCTGCCGGCAAGCGGTGCAGCCGGCAAGCGGTGCTGCCGGAAAGCAGTGTTGCCGGAAAGAGGTGCTGCCGGAAAGCAGATCGGGACACCGTAGGTCTTGACAGCTTAGGCGGGTCGGGCGCGAAGCGCCCGATTCCCTCCCCGGGGAATCCAACGGCCCGGTCTGCGGTTGAATCGGGAGATGCAAACGCTACCGATCAACGTGCTCGACCTGGCCAGCCGCCCCGCGGGCGGCACCAACGCGGATGCGGTGGCCGGCAGCATCCGTCTGGCGCAGGTCGCCGAGAACCTCGGCTACGACCGCTTCTGGGTGGCCGAGCACCACAACATGCCGGCGATCGCCTCGAGCGCTCCGCCCGTGCTGATCGCGGGAATCGCGGCCCGCACCGAGCGCATCCGGGTGGGATCGGGCGGGGTCATGCTGCCCAACCACGCCCCGCTCGTCGTGGCCGAGCAGTTCGGCACCCTGCGTGCCCTCTACGGCGACCGGATCGACCTCGGCGTCGGGAGCGCGCCGGGAACGGATGGCGCCACCGCCCTGGCCCTGCGCCGCAGCGTCGAGGGCCTCGGCGTCGACGACTTCCCGCAGCAGCTCGTGGACCTGATCGGTTTCTTCCACGGCGGGCTGGCCGAGGACAACCCGCTTCGCGGGATCACCGCCTACCCCGGCCTCGGCGACGCCCCCGAGCTGTGGCTGCTCGGCTCGAGCGGCTTCAGCGCCCAGCTCGCCGGCGTGCTCGGCCTGCCGTTCACCTTCGCTCACCACTTCGTCGGCGACGGCACCGAGGCTGCGCTCGCGCTCTACCGTGACCGGTTCGAGCCGAGCAGTTTTCTCGCCGAGCCGCACGCCATGATCGCGGTCGGGGTGATCAGCGACGACGACGCCGAGGTCGTGCGCCGCGAATCGCTGCCGGGCCTGATCACCTTCATCCGGATGCGCCAGGGCAAGAAGCCCGCGCCCGTCTCGATGGAGGAGGCGCTCGCCTACCGGTTCTCGCCCTACGAGCAGGACCTCGCGGCGGCCCGCAACCGGCGCCAGGCGGTCGGCACCCCCGATCAGGTCGATGCCGCGCTGACCCGCCTGTTGGGGTCGACCGGTGCGGACGAGCTGATGGTGAGCGCGCAGTCGTCCAGCCTGGCCGGCCGCATCCGCTCGCTGGAGATCGTGGCCGGCCTGCGTGCGTCGAGCCCGGCCGCGGCCGTCCCCACCGCCTGACCGAGCCCGCCGTCGAAGGTGCTTTGTCCGAAACTCAGCCGCGTCAGAAGCGGGCGTCGACCCGCTTGGGCAGCACGAAGACGAGCAGGAGCGCGAGCACGCTGAACGCGGCGCTGACGCCCATCGCGGCCGTCGCGCTGGTGGTGAAGCCCGCGGCGAGGGCCGCCGGTCCTGGGCCGGCGACGACGAGGGTGCCGAAGAACACGCTGCCGATCACGGCGATGCCGATTGCGCTGCCGACTCGCTGCATCACTCCGACGACGCCGCTCGCCGCACCCGCCTCGGTGCGGTCCACGGTCGCCACGATGAACTGGGCGTTCGGCGCGATGAAGAACCCGCTGCCGAGGCCGGCGATCGCCAGCGGCGGGAGCAGTTGCCAGTTGGTGATCTCCGGGCCGATCAGGAGCAGAGCGAGCCAGATCCAGACCAGGCCGACGGTGACCAGGGCCACGCCGATGACGAGCACGGTTCGGCCGAGGCGCTGGGCCAGCCGGTTGCTCTGCGAGGCGCCGATGATCGTGCCGAACGCGAACGGGATCGACACCAACCCCGACTCGAGCGCGGTGTGGCCGAGGCCGGCCTGCCAGAGGATGGAAATGGTGAAGAAGATGCTGGTGAACGCCGCGAAGTAGACCAGGGCGAGCACGATTCCGCCGGAGAACGCCGGATGCCGGAACAACCGCGGCGGGACCAGCGGGCTCTTGCCCCAGCGGGTGAACATGACCTCCCAGACGCCGAAGGCGACGACGAGCAGTGCGCCGGCGGCGAGGGTGAGGTAGGTCCAGAGCGGCCAGCCCTGGTCCTGGCCCTCGATCAGCGGCACGAGGAGGGCGACCAGGCCCGCGGAGATGAGGAGCAGGCCGACCCAGTCGATTCCCGAGCGGGCCTCGTCGGAGGCGCGTTCGGAGCCGGACGGCAGCAGCAGGGCGGCGGCGATCAACGCCGCGACGCCGATCGGGAGGTTGACCCAGAAGACCAGGCGCCAGCCGTTCTCGTTGCCGAAGGCCTGGATGATCAGCCCGCCGAGGATCGGCCCGAGCGCCGTGGAGACGCCGATGACGGAGCCCATGATCGCGAAGGCCTTGCCGCGCGCCATCGGCGGGAACAACAGCTGGATCACCGCGGTGACGGCAGGCACGAACATGCCGCCGGCGAGACCCTGCACCACCCGGGCGATGATCATCTGGAGGTCGTTCTGGGCCAGGCCGCAGGCCAGGCTGGCCAGGGTGAACAAGGCCAGACCGGTGAAGAAGACCCACTTGTGCCCGATCCGGTCGCCGAGACGCCCGGACGGGATCAGGGCCAGGCCGAAGGCGAGGGCGTAACCGGAGATGATCCAGGAGAGCGTCGCCTCGGAGGCGTTCAGGCTCGTGCGGATCGTCGGCAGTGCCACGTTCACGATGGTCGTGTCGAGCAGGGCCATGAACATGCCGGCCAGCAGCACGACGAGGGCCTGCCAGGCGTGGCGGGGGATGACCGCCACGGGGCGGCCGGCCTGGGTGGTGTCTGACATGGTCAAGGGTCCTTTCGGGCGTGTTCGTCGGCGATGATGTCGGGCAGCACGGTGACGAGGTGGTCGTGCCAGGCGATCTCGGCACGGATGCGATCGGCCTTGTGGCGCATGACGAAGCGTTCACTGGCCGTGAGATAGGGGAGTGCCGAGGCCGTGACGGCCTCGGCGTCGGCGAGCATGGCGCGAAGGGAGAGCAGCCGGGCGTCGATCATCCGGGGGAGCTCGTCGAGGCGATCGGGGTCGAGCCGGGTCATGGCGAGGTCGAACGGATCCGGCTTGATCACGATCGTGCAGAGGCCCTCGAGCCGCAGTGCGGACAGCGCCTGCCGGCCGGTCGGCGAGACCTCGTAGACCTGGCGCTCCGGGTAGTTGCCCTCCCGCTCGACCCGGACCACGTCGATCAGTCCTTCGGCGGCGAGCCGTTTCATCGCGCCGTAGACCGAGCCGACGGAGATGTCGGTCCACAGGTGCACGTGTTCCTGCTCGGCGAGGAGCCGCAGCTGGTGGCCGTGCATGGGCCCGCGTTCGGCAAGGGAGCCGAGAATGAACAGGCGGATTGACGACATCCGCTTACTCTCGCATGAGTAGTCTTGCAAGTCAACCGGATGCGGGGTGATCCGGAATGCACAAAACCCCCACTCCGCAGAGTGGGGGTTGTGTGCATTTGTCGGGGTAACAGGATTTGAACCTGCGACCTCGTCGTCCCGAACGACGCGCGCTACCAAGCTGCGCCATACCCCGATGGCCCGTAAGCCTTGTCAAGTATAACCCCACCGGGGAGGTGGGTCTCGACAGACCTAAGCGGACGTGAGGGTGAGCAGCGTCGCCTCGGGCGGGCAGGCGAACCGCACGGGCGCGTAGATGGAGGTGCCGAGCCCCGCCGAGACGTTGAGGTACGCGGTGTGCAGGCCGGAGTCCCAGAGGCTGAGTCCCTTGACCTGCTTGCGCGGGATGTCGCAGTTGGTGACGAGGGCGCCGAACCGGGGCACGCAGACCTGGCCGCCGTGGGTGTGGCCGGCGAGGATCAGCTGGGCGCCGTGGTTCACGAAGGAATTCAGCACCCGTTGGTAGGGCGCGTGCACGACGCCGATGGTGAGCGTCGGCCGGGGCGCGGCAGCCTCCTCCGGGTCAGGCCAGGATTCGTCGGCCAGCGGGTCGTTCGCGCGCAGGTCGTCGACCGCGCGGGTGATCACATCGAGCCGGTCGCGGCGGATGTGCGGGTCGTCGACGCCGAACAGTTCCAGGTGCGTGCCGTTGACGTCGAGAGCCTCCGCCGTGTTGTTCAGGTCCGTCCAGCCGAGGTCGGCGAAGACGCGGTGCAGGCTGTCGATGTCCAGCTTCTGGTGCATCGCGTTCCGCAGCAGCGACGGTGCGCCGAAGTAGCGGAACGGGTTCTTGAGAATCGGGCCGAAGTAGTCGTTCGAGCCGTTGACGAAGATGCCCGGCACGCCCTTGAACGGTTCCAACGCGTAGGCGATGCCGGAAACGCCGTCCTCGTGGCCGAGGTTGTCGCCCGTGTTGACGACGAGGTCGGGCTGGAGGTCGGCGAGGCCGCGCACCCACTCCTGCTTGTCGCGCTGCCACGGCGCCATGTGCAGATCGGACAGGTGCAGCACCTTGATCGGATCAGACCCGGGGGCGAGCACCGGAACGGTCACCTCGCGCAGCGTGAACAGGCGGCGTTCGACCAGGGAACCCCAGGCGAAGGCGGCGAGCCCGGCCGTGGCCAGGGCTCCGAGGCTCACCGCGACGGCCTTACCGCCGGTGGTCATCCGTTGCCCTTTCCATTGCCGTTGCCGGCGCCGAGCTTGCCGATTGTGATCGACACCTGGCCGCCGGGCGCGGAGCCGGAACCGGCCGCCGGCGTCATCGCCAGGACAACGCCGACCTGCTTGGGATCGGTGACGTCCTGTTCGGCCTTGGTCACGGCGAAGCCGCTCAGGGTTGCCCGGGCTTCGGCCTCGCTCTTCCCGACGACGTCGGGAACAACAACCTGGGTTCCGTTGCTCGAGAACACCGTCACGGTCGATCCGCGGCTGGCGCTCGTGCCGCCGGCCGGGTCGGTCCGGGCGACGGTGCCTGCGGGCATCTCTGAGTCCGTCACGCCGCCGTCCGCGAAGCTGAAGCCGGCCGCTTCGAGAGTGGACTGGGCATCCGCCATCGTCTTGCCACGCAGATCCGGGATGGGCACCTGAACGGCCTGGAGGATCTTGGACGAGGCCTCCGCAAACGCGTCTCCGCCATACTTCGCGTTCGCCACCGACATGACGTCCGGCCACATCCGGTGGCGCGCCGTGGCGGCCGTGCCGCCCGGGAAGCTCACCTGTCGCTGGTTGATGTCGCCGGTGACGCTGACCACGCCGACCACGGTGGCGACCTTGGTGCTCGCACCGCTCATCCAGGTGTCCTTGTTGCCGTCGGTGGTTCCGGTCTTGCCGATCATCGGGACCTTCGGCGACGTCGCGCCGTTCGACGCCGTGGCCGTACCACTGGTCATCACCTTCTGCATGGCGAAGGTCATCCCCGCATCGACGGCCGGGTCGACCGACTGCTTGCAGTCGGACTTCGGCGCCGTGAGCTCCTTGCCGTCAGGCCCGGTGATCTTGTCGATCGCAACAGGGCTGCAGGTGACGCCGTTGTTGGCGATCCCGGCGAAGGCGACGGCCATGCTCAGGGGAGCGACCTCGTTCGTGCCGAGCACCGCCGATACGCCCTGTTCGAGAGGATCGCCGTCGGCGCGGTGCACGCCGAAGTTCTCGGCCGTCTTGCGGATGCCGCATAGATCGAGTTTCTTGGCCATGCCGATGAAGCCCGTGTTGATGGAGCCGACCGTGGATTCGAGAGCGGTGTAGTTCGTGCCGGCCTCGTTCGCGTCGTTCTTGGGGTTGTAGCCGGGGAAGTTCTGCGGCCCGTTGCAGGAGTCCTTGAACGTGCCCCAGTCCGACTTGCGCCGGGAGTCGACCCGTTCGTTGAGGGAGTGCCCCTCGGTCAGCCACTCACCGAGGGTGAAGACCTTGTAGGTGGATCCGGGCTGGAAGCCGTGGGACCCGCCCTGGTCGATGTCGGTGTTGTAGTTGACGCCCGTGGCGTTGGGGTTGGTCTTGGCAACCTCCGGGTCCTGCGTGTAGTCCTTGTTCTGGGTCATCGCCAGGACGCGCCCGGTGCCCACCTGCACGCTCGTGATCACACTGCCGACGTCCCAGCCGTCGTAGCTCTTGGGCACGTACTTGTTCATCGTGTCCACGGCCGCGTTCTGCAGGTCGAGATCCAGGGTCGTGTAGACGTTGTAGCCGCCGCGGCGGAAGTTCGCGAAGCGGGTTTCCTCATCCGGACCGAATGTCGGGTCGGTCTGGAGGATCTTGGTGACGTAGTCGCAGAAGTAGGCGCTCGTGCCGGCGGTCGTGCATCCCGTGCTCGGTTCGGTGATGACCGGCTCGATCGGGGTGGCGATCGCCGCGTCATGATCGGCCTGGGTGATCTTCTTGTACTTGAGCATTTCGCCGAGGATGTAGTCGCGGCGCTGTTTGTTCGCCGCGTAGCCGTTCGCCGCGCCGTTGGTCTTGCTGTCGGGGTAGTCCAGCTGGAATTTGACCGGGTTGTTCACGATCGCTACGAGGCTGGCCGCCTGCGGCAGGGTCAACGCCGCGGCCGTGGTGTTGAAGTAGTAGTTGGAGGCGGATTCGATTCCGTAGACCGTGCCGCCGAAGCCCGTGATGTTCAGGTACTGGCGGAGGATGTCGTCCTTGGGGTACTTCTTCTCCACGCCGATGGCGAGTCGCATCTCCTTGAGCTTGCGATCAGGGCTGGTCTCCGTGGCCGCGTCGTAGCAGGTCGTGCGCTTCTTCTGGCTGGTGAGCACCTCGCATTTCTGCACGAGAACGTTCTTGACGTACTGCTGGGTGATCGACGATCCGCCGCGGGCCGATCCGCTGGCCAGGGTGGTGACCAGGCCGGTGACCGTGCCCTGCAGATCGACGCCGCCATGCTCGTAGAAGCGAGGGTCCTCGCCTGAGATCGCCGCATCCTTGACGAAGGGACTGATCGCGTCCCACTTCACCTCCACGCGGTTCTGGTCGTAGAACGATGCCAGAAGGCCGGTCGATCCGTCACTGCGGGTGGCGTAGATGTTGCTGCGCTGCGCGAGCTGGTCGATCGCCAGGTAGTCGGGAAGGTTCTCGAACACGTTGATCGTGTTCGTTGCGGCCATACCGGACAGGGCGAGAGCGGGGGTCACAGCGGCGGTGACGAGGATGCCGGCGATGGCACTCATCCCGACGAAGCCCAGGAACCCGCCGAGCGCTCCGCTAACCGTTCGATTTTTGGCAGACATACACTTGAGGTTACGGGACAAAACCTGAAAGACCGCCTGAATCGGAGCCATATGCCTGCCTGGGAGTACCTTACGACGCCGCTGATGATTCACAACACGGCCGCAATCTTGAACAACTGGGGCTCTGACGGCTGGGAATTGGTGCAGGTCGTCCCTGGGCCGGAGGGCGGGCTCGTCGCCTACCTCAAGCGCCCGGTCGCCCCAACGGAAGGATCATAGTCTTGTCGCAAATCGAAGCGCGTCTCGCCGAACTGGGGATCGACCTGCCGAGCGTGGTGCCCCCGGTGGCGTCTTACGTGCCCGCCGTCGTGTCCGGGTCGCTCGTGTTCACCTCCGGCCAGCTGCCGATGGTGTCCGGCGCCCTCCCGGCAACGGGCAAGGTCGGCGACGGCCACGGTCTCGTGCCGGCCGGTGACGCCAAGGAGTACGCCCGGCAGTGCGCCCTCAACGGCCTGGCCGCCATCAAGGCCGTGATCGGGTCGCTCGACCGGATCACGCAGGTCGTCAAGGTCACCGGTTTCGTGGCATCCGACCCGTCGTTCACCGGCCAGCCCGGCGTGATCAACGGCGCCTCCCAGGTGCTGGCCGAGATCTTCGGCGACCAGGGCGTGCACGCCCGGTCGGCCGTGGGCGTCGCGGTGCTGCCGCTGGACTCCCCGGTCGAGGTCGAGCTGATCGTCTCGTTCGCCTAGCCGGCATCCGGTCACTCGCGGGCGCGCCGGCGCGCCGCCCGGTCGCTCGCGAGCGCGCCGGCGCGCCGCCCGGTCACTCGCGAGCGCGCCACTTCCGCCGCTGTGCGCCAGGCACACTTGGCGCGCAGCGGCGCAACTGGAGCGCTCGGCAGGGCGCGGGCGCCGGGCGCACGGGCGCGGGCGCCGGGCGCACGGGCGCGGGCTAGGGCGCCAGCCGACTAGTTGTCGGCGCGACTAGTTGTCGGCGCGACCATTGTCGGCTTGGAGCCTCGCGGCGTGAAACGGATGCGCGAACGCCCGTCCGGCCGCGGCGGCCAGTTTCAGCGAGGGCTGTTCGACCCAGCGCGTCATCAGCTCGGCGAGCACGAGGCTGAGCGGCACCGAGACCAGCGCGCCGAGCCACCACAGCTCCGGCCCGAACAGGTTGCCGAAGGTGACCACGATCGGGAAGTGCACAAGGTAGAGGGTGAAGCTCACCGTGCCGAGCCAGACCAGCGGGCGCGCGGTCAACGGCCGGTGCAGCGGCGGCCAGAGCGCGACGGCGGCGACGACCAGCACGGCGCCCGGCACGCGCAGGGCGAGGGTGAGATCGCTCCACGGGCCGGTCAGGAGCGGGCGCGCGAGCCAGTGCGCGATCAGCAGCAGCGGGCCCAGGACGGTGAGGCCGATCCACGCCGCCGTGCCCCAGCGCCGGGCGGCCAGAGAGGCCGCGCCCGCCTGGAGGGACTCGAAGTTGGCCGCCAGCAGGGCGCCGAGCGCGAACGCGGGCAGGTACATCAGCGGTTCGATCCCGGTGAGGTAGCCGTAGGCGGAGACGGCGAGGAACAGCGCGGCCCAGAGCCCGGTCCAGCGCCGGGTGGCCGCGGCGAGCACCACGCCCACCGGGAGCAGCAGCGAGAACCACATCTCCCAGGCCAGCGACCAGAGCGGCGGGTTGACGTCGGGCCGGCTGGTCTCGGTGATGATGCTCGCCTCGCGCAGCAGGTTGCCGAGGCCGAGGCTGGGGTTGTCCTGCCGGGCCAGCCACGCGCCGCCGCCCGGGTCGCCGGTGCGCGGGAAGAAGTAGATCCAGGCCGCCGCGAGCCCCACCGAGATCACGACGGGAACGACGAGCCGGATCACCCGCCGCGGGTAGTAGGCCATCCAGTCGTAGGCGGGCGCGGCGAGGGGAGACCGCACGAGCACGAAGCCGCTCAGCACGAAGAACACCAGCACGAATTCCGGCCCCGCGAAGAGCAGCTTCAGGGGCGACAGCGTCGTCCACCAGCCGACCGACAGGAACTCGACGCCGGCGCTCGACTCGTAGGCGGCCGAGACCGCCGGCGCCGTCATCGAGACGTGGTGCACGAGAACGATCAGGGCCGCGACGCCGCGCAGGGAATCGAGGGCAACCAGACGGCCGGGCGAGGGGAGTCGGGACATTGACCCCACGGTAGGGGAGCCCCTTGTGAATTCCCTCCGCGCGGCATCCGTCACCGTCCTCCGCCGAACTGTGAGAAAAGCCGCCTCCCGGGCGGGGCGACTTTTCTCACAGTTCGCCGCCGTGGCGGTGGGCCAGGGCGACGGGGCGGGCCGGGGGCTACTTCAGTGTGGACATGATCGCCGTCATCACCGAGGTGTCGGCGAGGGTGGTCGTGTCGCCGATCTCCCGGCCCTCGGCCACATCCTGCAGCAGACGACGGATGATCTTGCCCGACCGCGTCTTCGGCAGCTCGCTCACGATGAAGATCTGCCGGGGCCGGGCGATCGCGCCGATCTGCTGGGACACGTGCGCCCGCAGCACCGCGGTGAGGTCCGCGTGCGAGGACTCCTCCAGGTGGCTGTACTTGATGATCACGAAGGCGACGACGGCCTGGCCGGTCGTGTCGTCGTGCGCACCGACCACGGCGGCCTCGGCGGTCATCGGATGCGCGACCAGCGACGACTCGATCTCCGCCGTCGACAGGCGGTGCCCGGACACGTTCATCACGTCGTCGACCCGGCCGAGCAGCCAGATCTCGCCGTCCCGGTCGAGCCGGGCGCCGTCTCCGGCGAAGTACCGGGGGTTCTCCGAACCGAACTTCTCCCAGTAGGTCTCCTTGAACCGTTCGGGGTCACCCCAGATTCCGCGCAGCATCGACGGCCACGGCTCGGTCACCACCAGCAGCCCGCCGTTGTCCCGGCCGACATGGTTGCCCTCGTCGTCGAGCACGTCGATCACGACGCCCGGGATCGGCACCTGGGCGGAGCCGGGCTTGGTCGTGGTCACCCCGGGCAGGGCGGAGATCATGATCGCGCCGGTCTCGGTCTGCCACCAGGTGTCGACCACGGGGGCGACGTTTCCGCCGATCACCTCGCGGTACCACATCCAGGCCTCGGGGTTGATCGGCTCGCCGACCGACCCGAGCAGCCGCAGGCTGGTCAGGTCGAAGCCCTGCGGGATCTGCCGGCCGAGCTTCATAAAGGTACGGATGGCGGTGGGCGCCGTATAGAGGATGCTCACCTTGTACTTCTCGACGATCTCCCACCACCGGCCGGGGTGCGGGGTGTCGGGGGTTCCCTCGAACAGCACCTGGGTGGCGCCGTTGGCGAGAGGCCCGTAGACGACGTAGCTGTGGCCGGTGATCCAGCCGACGTCTGCGGTGCACCAGTAGACATCCGTCTCGGGGTGCAGGTCGAACACGTTCTTGTGGGTGAAGGCCACCTGGGTGAGATAGCCGCCGCTGGTGTGCAGGATGCCCTTGGGCTTTCCCGTCGTGCCGGAGGTGTAGAGGATGAACAGCGGGTTCTCCGCGGGGAAGCCCTCCGCCTCGTGCTCTCCCGCGACCGAGGCGAGTTCGTCGTGCCACCACAGGTCGCGCTCGGTCCAGTCCACCTCGCCGTTCGTGCGTTTGACCACGAGAACGTTGCGCACGGTGGTGTCGTTGCCGGCCAGGGCCTCGTCCACGGCCGGTTTCAGTGCGGAGGCCTTGCCCTTGCGGTAACCGCCGTCGGCGGTGATCACGAGCACGGCGTTGGCGTCGTCGATGCGCGAACGCAGGCTCTCGGCGCTGAACCCGCCGAAGATGACCGAGTGCACGGCGCCGATCCGGGCCACGGCGAGCATCGCGATCACGGCCTCAGGGATCATCGGGAGGTAGATCGCCACCCGGTCCCCGGCGTTGACGCCGAGCTTTCTCAGCACATTCGCAGCACGCTTCACTTCGGCCGTGAGTTCGGCGTAGGTGATGTCGCGGGAATCGCCCGGCTCGCCCTCGAAATGCAGGGCGACGCGGTCGCCGTTGCCGGCTAGAACGTGCCGGTCGAGGCAGTTCCAGGCCACGTTCAGTTCGCCGTCTTCGAACCATTTCGCGAACGGCGGGTTCGTCCAGTCCAGCGTCTTCGTGAACGGCCTCTGCCAGTGCAGCAATTCGCGTGCCTGATCAGCCCAGAATTCAAGACGATCGGCGGCGGCATCCCGATAGAGCTGGGCGGTTCCGACGGCCTGTGCGGCGAATTCGGGCGTCGGCGGGAACCTGCGGGTCTCGTGCAGAAGGTTGTCGATCTTTACGCTCATACCTGGTTCGCTCCTTTGCGATGCATTGATGGGCGCGTAGCCAGCCCCCCTGAACCATACTCCGCGGGTCTGAACCGACGGGTTGCGACCGATTGCGACCCCTTGCAACGTCCCCTTGAGGGGGTGAAAAGGGCGTGCCGGTTCCGTGTCCTCATTTATGAGGACAAAAGGGACTTGCGCATCTCCGTTTTCCTTATACACTTGGACACGTCCGAACGAAAGTTTTGACCTGCGGTGCGTTTGGTTCCCCCCAATCAACGTGCTGCCGAGGCGGCACCTGTTCCCCCCAATAGGTGCCGCCCCCCTTTTTTTAACGGCTGTGACGGCTGTAACGGCTGTGCCGGTCGCTGTGGCCGTCCGCTCCTCCGTCTCTTCCTCCACAGGAGCGCCAGGCGGCGACAGCGCCCGGGCCGGCGTCTCGTCTCAGGGCCGGCGCCCGGCCGGCCTAGGGTCGGTCCATGCCGGAACCCTTCGTCGCTGTCCCGTCGTTCGCCAGCGCAGGCGCGGCAGAGCCGCTGACGGCTCAGCTGGCGAACCCGCCGGCGAACCCGCTGGCGAACCCGCTGGCGAACCTGTTGACGTCGCCGATGACCGAGCCGGGGGAGGGCGTGCCCGCGCGCGTGCCGCCCCGGCATGCGCGGGCGGGAGGATTCGGTGCACGCCTTCTCGTGCCGGATGCCATCGGCCGCCTCGGCTTCACGGCACCTGTCCCACCAGCCGCCGTCCCGATGCCCGCCGTTTCGCCGCCTGATGCCCGGGTCGATCTCTCCGCACTGGGCCCGCTCGCCGGTTTCGCCTCCGCCGCCGGCGTCACCGATCTGTTCGTCAACGGTGAGGCCGGCCTCTGGGTCGACGCCGGCCGCGGACTCGTGCGAGAACCCGGCTGGGACCGTGGCGAGACGGCCGTGCGCGAGCTCGCCGTGCGCCTGATCGCCCTCGGCGGGCGGCACATCGACGAGGCCAGCCCGTGCGTGGACGTGCGGCTGTCCGACGGGATCCGGGTGCACGCCGTGCTGCCGCCGGTCTCGAGCACGGGCACCCTGCTGTCGATCCGGCTGCCGCGGGCGGAGCGGCCGAACCTGGCGGCCCTCGCCGCGGCCGGATTGTGCGGCACCGGGGAGCCGGCCCGGCTGCTCGTCGACCGGCTCCGCTCCGCGGTGAGCGACCGGGAGAACCTGCTCATCACGGGCGCGGCCGGCAGCGGCAAAACCACCCTGCTCGCGGCCCTGCTCGGGGAGGCCCCGCCGGGAGAACGCATCGTGGCGATCGAAGACGTCGCCGAGCTCCGCGTCGACCACCCGCACTTCGTCGCCCTCGAGTCACGACAACCCAACCTGGAGGGTGCCGGCCGGATCGGCCTGGACAGCCTGCTCCGCGAGGCGCTGCGGATGCGGCCGGACCGGCTCGTGCTCGGCG
The DNA here is from genome assembly GCF_004402705.1 of Cryobacterium mannosilyticum. Taxonomy (NCBI): domain Bacteria; kingdom Bacillati; phylum Actinomycetota; class Actinomycetes; order Micrococcales; family Microbacteriaceae; genus Cryobacterium; species Cryobacterium mannosilyticum. The sequence goes on from NZ_SOFM01000050.1 coordinate 67,611, forward strand.
AGTGCCGCGGCGCGGAGATCCGGGAGCTGCTCGCCGCACTGAACACCGGCCACGACGGCGGCGCCGGCACCCTGCACGCCAATTCGCTCCGGGACGTGCCCGCCCGGCTCGAGGCCCTGGGCGCCCTTGCCGGGATGAGCGCCGAGGCCGTGGCCCGCCAGGCGGTCAGCGCGATCGGCCTGGTGCTGCACCTCGAACGCCGGGGCGGCCGGCGCCGGCTCGCGCAGGTGGGCCGGTTCGTGCTGGACGAGGCGGAACGGCTCGGGACCGTCACCGCAGGCGGCGGCGCGGGCGCCGGGCCCGGAGCCGGAGCAGACACCGTGCCGCAAAGGGCGATCACGTGAGGCAGCGAAGGCGCGAGGCATCCCCGGGCATCGACGATGTCGCCCGGGTCGCCCAGCGGCTCGCCGTGCTGCTCTCAGCCGGAGTCACCCCGACCTCCGCCTGGCAGCACCTGGTCGAGGTCGAACCTCCGGGCTCGCCGCGACCCGGACGACCGCCGCGGGGCTCGGGCGCGGAGCCGCTGCCGACCGCCCGGATCATCCGGGCGGCGGCCACCGCCGGGCAGACGGGCGACAGCATCGCGGATGCCGTGGCCGCCGAAGCCGGCGCGGCCGGCGGGCAGGTCGGTGAGGCCTGGCTCGGCCTGGCCGCGGCCTGGCGCGTGGCAACCCAGGCAGGCTCACCCCTGGCGGCCTGCCTGCGAGAGCTCGCCGCGTCGCTTCGCGAGCTGGGCCGCCTGCACGCCGACCTCGCGGTGGCGCTCGCCGGGCCGGCCGCGACAGCCCGCATGGTGATGTTCCTGCCCGTGATCGGCCTGCTGTTCGGCAGCCTGATGGGCTTCAACACCCTGCAGATGCTCTTCCTCACCCTGCCGGGGTGGCTCTGCCTCGTCGCCGGAGCGGCCCTGATGTTCGCCGCGGACCGGTGGAACCGGCGCCTGGTGAGCACGGCCAGAGCCAGGGACCCGACTCCGGGACTCGAGTTCGACCTCACCGCGATCGCCATGGGCGGCGGCGGTTCCGTGGACCGCGCGCGAGCCATCGTGGAGGACACGGTCGACCGATTCGCGCTGCACCGGGCCGACGCAACGACCGCCATCGGGCAGGTGCTCGACCTGTCGGTTCGCGCGGGAGTGCCGGCCGCCGAGTTGCTGCGCGCCGAGGCGGAGCAGTTGCGGCGGGACGCCCGAGCCGAGGGCCAGCGCCGAGCCGCGACGCTCGAGGTGACGCTGATGATTCCTCTCGGGGTGTGCGTGCTTCCGGCCTTCATGCTCGTCGGCGTTGTGCCGCTGCTGATGACGGTGTTGTCGTCGACCCTGACCGCGTTCTGAGACGACGGCGGCGATGCCGCAAGGCGATGCCGAACCGCGATGCCGAACGGCGATGCCGACAGTGTCCGGTTAACGAAAAGAGCCGGGCCCGAGGCCCGGCTCCCGAAGTCACGGCAACTGCCGTCCAACTGCTCTAGCTGTTCCGTGCCGTTCTGATGTTCAAGGCGGCGCGCTGTACTTTCAGAGACTCCGTTGCGACGGTCTTACCTGTGCTCTTCTTCGGTGATTGGTCTGCCATCAGCGCCCCGATTCTCCGAGCCCATTGGCTCCGGTGGACAAAGACTACGCCTCGAAACGACCGGGCGGAAGAGCTCCGCGAAAATGATCCACCAACTCACGAAAAGGGCAAGCCCACGGCCGGCCGGCCAGGGACCGACGGGCCACGCGGAGCGTGTTCTCCACCACTGCCCGCGTCGACCGATCTTGCGCACCGATCGGTCCCGACGCCGCACCGGCCGGGCGCCGCAGGCGAGGCTGGTGCCGGTCGTGCCGCCCACAACCGCGTCGAGGGACGCGAGAGGAGACGAACAGATGCCCGGACACACCCCGCCTGCGGACCCCAGGAAATTCCTGCGCCGCCTGCGCACCGACGCCGGTGCCGCCACCGCGGAGTACGTGATCGCGACCATGGCCGCTGTCGGCTTCGCCGGCCTGCTCATCGTGATTCTGCGCGGGGACGAGGTGCGCGGCATCCTGACCGACCTGGTGCGCAATGCCCTCACCGTGGGGTGACCGGGGCACGGTGACGGCGGAGTTCGCCGCGGTCGTTCCCGCCGTGCTCCTGGTGCTCGCCCTCTGCCTCGGTGCGGTGCAGGTCTCCGGAGAACAGGTGCGCCTCACGGGTGCCGCGGCCGCCGCCGCCCGGTCGTTGGCCCGCGGCGACGGCGACGACGCCGCCGCCGGGCTCGTTCGCCGTCTGGTCGGACCGGCCTCGATGACCACCGAGCGGCAGGGAGACTTCGTCTGCGTGCGCCTGCGCATGCCGAGCGGGTTCGGCGCCTTCGCCGCGTTCGGGGTCACGGTCGCGGCCGCATCCTGCGCGCTCGGCGGAGGCGCGTGATGAACCGCCCACGGGACGGACCGGGCCGGGCGGAGCGAGGGTCGGGTTCGGTCCTCGCGGTCGGGGTGATCGGCGCCGTGCTCGCGCTGACCGCCGTGCTGCTGCCGCTGATGTCCCTGCTCGCCGCCGGTGCGGCCGTGCGGGCCGCCGCCGATGCGGCCGCGCTCGCCGCGGCCGACACGGCCTCAGGCCTGGTGGCGGGGGTGCCGTGCCAGGCCGCCGCCACGGCGGCGGAACTCGGCGGTGCCGCGCTGACCGGGTGCGCGGTGGACGGCTTGATCGCATCCGTCACCGTGGCGCGCACCGTGCTGGGCTTCGAACTCGGCTCGCGCGCCCGTGCCGGACCCCCGCCCGGTGCTGTGCCGGGCGGATCAGTCGGGGCGGATCTGAACGGGGCGGATCAGCGCGGGGCGGATCAGCGCGGGGCGGATCAGCGCGGGGCGGATCAGCGCGGGGCGGATCAGCGCGGGGCGGATCAGCGCCCGGCGGATCAGAACGGGGCGGATCAGTCGAACACGGCCTCGAGGTACCGGTAGTCGACGGTGGTCGGCCGTTCCGGGAATTCCGACGACTCGAACTCGAGTCCGGCGCCGCGGGTATAGAGGTAGCGTTTGGCGCCCGTGTCCGCCGGGATCTCAAGCCGGGGTCGCGGGTCACCCGATTCCAGGAACTCGGTGGTGATGGTCTTGCCTTCGAGGGGGCCGTCCGTGAGCTTCGCGGTGTATGTGCCCGTTGCTGGTGTACCCATGCCTCCATTGTCCTCACCAGCGCAGAACTGGCAAGCCCCAAAGCCTGTCCCCAAGCCGGTCACCAAGCCGGTCACCAAGCCCGCCACCGGCGCGGCCGATTAGGCAGGCACCCGATTGCTGTGTGTATGGTGTGCCTTGGCCCCTCATTGGGTCGTTACCTATAAAGAGGAGTCTGGTGCCAGGCACTAAGAAGCTGGTCATTGTCGAATCGCCGACCAAGATGAAGTCGATTGCGGCTTATCTGGGCGACGGCTACGAGGTTTTGTCCTCGGTCGGCCACATCCGCGACCTGATCGAGCCCAAAAATCTGCCGCCCGAGCTGAAGAAGGGCCCGCTCGGCAAGTTCTCCGTCGACGTCGACAACGGCTTCGAACCGTACTACGTGGTGTCCGACGCCAAGAAGAAGACCGTCGCCGAACTCAAGCGGGCGATGAAGAACGCCGACGAACTCCTGCTCGCAACTGATGAGGACCGCGAAGGCGAGGCCATCGCCTGGCATCTTCTGCAGGTGCTGCAGCCCAAGGTCCCCGTGAAGCGCATGGTGTTCCACGAGATCACCAAGGAGGCCATCCTCCAGGCCAGGGACAACACCCGCGACCTCGACACCGCGCTGGTCGACGCCCAGGAGACCCGGCGCATCCTCGACCGCATCTACGGCTACGAGATCTCCCCGGTGCTCTGGCGCAAGGTCGGCCCCGGCCTCTCCGCCGGCCGGGTGCAGTCCGCGGCGACCCGGCTCGTCGTCGAACGCGAACGTGAACGCCTCGCGTTCGTCTCGGTCGGCTACTGGGACCTGTTGGCGCAGCTCGCTCCCGGCGCCGGCCAGACGGATGCCGCCTTCCAGGCCAAGCTCGTGCGCCTCGGCGGCGAGCGCATCGCCACCGGTGGCGACTTCGACGACCTGGGAAAGCTCAAGCCGAAGGTGGCCGCGGCGACCCTCGACGAGGCATCCGCCCTCGCCCTCGCCGAAGCGCTCAAGGCGCCCGACGTTGCCGTGACCGTGACGAAGGTGGCCTCCAAGCCCTACCGTCGCAGCCCCGCCGCGCCGTTCACCACCTCGACGCTGCAGCAGGAAGCGGCGCGCAAGCTCCGCTTCACCGCCCGCCAGACCATGAGCGTGGCCCAGTCGCTGTACGAAAACGGGTACATCACCTATATGCGTACCGACTCGCCGTCGTTGTCGCAGCAGGCCATCACCGCCGCACGCACCCAGGCGTCCGCCCTCTACGGCCCCGAAACGGTGCCGGCCCAGCCGCGCCTCTACAAGGGCAAGAGCAAGAACGCCCAGGAGGCGCACGAGGCGATCCGCCCGTCGGGCGACACCTTCCGCACGCCGGCCTCGCTGTCGTCGTCGCTCCGCGGCAACGACTACAAGCTCTACGACCTGATCTGGAAGCGCACCGTCGCATCGCAGATGGCGGATGCGACCGGCTCGACCGCGTCGGTCACCATCGCGGCCGGCCCCACCGGCCCCGCCGAGCACCCCGCGGCATCCGGCGCGATCGCCGAGTTCTCGGCCAGCGGCACCGTGATCACCTTCCGCGGCTTCCTGCTCGCCTACGAGGAATCCCGGGACGAGGAACGCAACGCCCCGACCGACCCGACCGAGTCGAAGCTGCCGCCGCTCGCGGAGGGCCAGGCCCTGACCATGCTCGAAATGGAAGCCAAGGGCCACGAGACCACCCCGGCCGCCCGGTACACGGAGGCGAGCCTGGTCAAGAAGCTCGAGGAGCTCGGCATCGGGCGCCCGTCGACGTACGCGTCCATCATCTCCACGATCACCGAGCGCGGCTACGTCACTCCCCGCGGCCAGTCGCTCGTGCCCAACTGGATCGCATTCTCCGTCGTGCGGCTGCTCGAGGAATACTTCTCCGACCTGGTCGAATACGACTTCACCGCCGAGATGGAAGACGACCTCGACCGCATCGCCGACGGCAAGGCCGACCGGGTGGACTGGCTGACCAGTTTCTACTTCGGCTCGGACAAACACCGAGGCCTGCGCCAGGTGATCGACAACCTCGGTGAGATCGACGCCCGCAGGGTCAACTCGATGCCGATCGGCGACGACATCACCCTGCGAATCGGCAAGTACGGCCCCTACCTCGAGGTCCCCGACCCCGACGCCGGCCCGGATGCCCCGCCGCGCCGGGTGAACATCCCGCCGGCCCTCGCACCGGACGAGCTGACCCCGGCCAAGGCCAGGGAGCTCATCGACGCGCCGGTCATCACCGACCGGGTGATCGGGATCAACCCCGACAACGGCAAGTCCATCGTGGCCAAGGACGGCCGGTTCGGCCCGTACGTCACGGAGCTGGAGCCCGAGCCCGAGGTCATCGAGCCCGGCGAGACCGTGGACCCGGTCACCGGCGAGGTGACCCTGCTGGCCGACTCGGCCGCTCCGGCAGCCACCGCGACCGCCACCGCTACCAAGCCCAAGCGCAAGCCGGCCGCGAAGAAGGCGGCCGCGGTCAAGCCCCGCACCGCATCGCTGTTCAAGTCGATGGACCTGGCCACGATCGACCTGGACACCGCACTGCACCTGCTGGCGCTTCCGCGCGTCGTCGGGATCGACCCGGAGACGGGCGCCGAGATCACCGCGCAGAACGGCAAGTTCGGCCCCTATCTCAAGAAGGGGGTCGACACCCGGTCGCTGAGCGAAGAGGACCAGATCTTCGAGATCGACCTCGCCGGCGCGATCGAACTCTACGCGCAGCCCAAGTACGGGGCGAAACGGGCCTCGAGCGCGCTCAAGGAGTTCGAGACGCCCGACCCCGAGAGCGGCAAGGCGATCAAGATCAAGGACGGCCGCTTCGGCGCCTACGTCACCGACGGGGTCACCAACGCGACCATCCCCAAGGCCGAAAGCGTCGAGGAGGTCGATTTCGACCGTGCCGTTCAGCTGCTCGCCGACAAGCGCGCCAAGGGCCCCGTCGTGAAGAAGACGGCCGCCAAGAAGGCGCCGGCGAAGAAGGCGCCGGCGAAGAAGGCCGTGGCCGGGAAGGCGCCCGTGAAGAAGGCTGCCGTCAGGAAGCCGGCTGCATCGGGGGCGAGCACGACCGTGCGCAAGCCGGCCACCCCGGCCCAGAAGGCGGCCACCGCGGCGAAGGCCGCAGCCACCCGTGCAACGAACGCGGCGATCAAGGCGGCGGCGGCGACGGCATCCGCGCAGTCGTGACCGGCCTCTTCATCACCCTCGAGGGCGGCGACGGCTCCGGCAAGTCCACCCAGGCGGGGCTGCTCTCCGACTGGCTCGCCGGCCAGGGCCGCACGGTGCTTCGCACCCGCGAGCCCGGCGGCACGCCGGTCGGGGTCCTGATCCGCGACATCGTGCTGCACCACCGCGGCGAGGTGGCGCCCCGCGCCGAGGCCCTGCTCTACGCGGCCGACCGCGCGCAGCACATCGCGACCGCGGTGCGCCCGGCCCTGGCTCGCGGCGAGGTCGTCATCCAGGACCGCTACCTCGACTCCTCGGTCGCCTACCAGGGTGCCGGCCGGGTACTCGGCGGCACCGAGATCCGCGACCTGTCGCTCTGGGCGGCGGAGGGCCTGCTGCCACAGCTGACGATCCTGCTCGACCTGGATGAAACCGCCGCCCGCGGACGACTCGACAACGCCAACAAGCGCTTCGACCGGCTCGAGGCGGAGAAGGCCGACTTCCACCGCCGGGTGCGCGCCTCCTTCCTCAGGCTGGCCGCCGCCGAACCGGAGCGATTCCTCATCGTGGATGCCACCGAGCCGGTCGAGACGATCGCCGCGACCATCCGGGCCCGGGTCGCCACCCTCCTCCGCTAGCCCTCGCGGGCCGACGCGTCTGCTCAGGAGAGTGTCACCGACGAAAGGTATTCTGGTCCGATGAACGTGTGGGATGACCTGACCGGTCAAGCGGACGCGATCGCCATCTTCCGGGCGGCGGCGGAGCGGCCGGCCGCCAAAGCGGCCCGGACGCCCGGTTCCGGGACCGCGGGGTCCTCTTCCGCGGGGTCGTCCTCCGCGGGGTCGTCGATGACGCACTCCTGGCTGATCACCGGTCCGCCCGGGTCCGGCCGGTCCAACCTCGCCTTCGCCTTCGCCACGGCCCTGCTCAGCCCCGGCACGCCGGAGGGCGACGAGAGCGCCCGCCGCCTGGTCGACGCGCGCACCCACCCCGACCTGATCGTGCTGTCGACCGAGGGCGTCATCATCAAGATGGAGTCGGTGAAAGAGGCCGTGCAGCGCTCCCAGTACTCGCCGTCGGTGGGCCGCTACCGGGTGATCGTCGTCGAAGACGCCGACCGGATGGTCGAACGCACCTCGAACGTGCTGCTCAAGGCCCTCGAGGAGCCGCCTGAGCGCACCGTCTGGATCCTCTGCGCCCCGAGCGAAGCCGACCTGCTGCCCACCATCCGGTCCCGGGTGCGCTCGGTGCGCCTGCGCGTGCCCAGCGTCGACGACGTCGCCGCACTGCTGATGAGCCGCGACGGCGTCGAACCGGCCACCGCGGAACGGGCGGCCCGGGAGGCGCAGAGCCACATCGGCATGGCCCGCCGCCTGGCGACCAACCCCGAGGCGCGGGCCAGGCGTGAGGAGACCCTGCGGGCGGCCCTCGGCATCCGCGGGGTGTCTGCCGCCGTCAATGCGGCGGCCCGACTGCTCGCCATCGCCAGCGACGACGCCAAGGCCATCACCCTGGAGCGGGACGCCGTCGAACGGGAGGGCGTTCTGCGCTCCCTCGGAGTCGAGCCGGGCCAGTCCGTGCCGCCGGGGCTGCGCAGCCAGATCAAGGCCCTCGAGGACGACCAGAAACGGCGGGCGACCCGCAGCCTCCGCGACGGCATCGACCGGATCCTGGTCGACCTCACCTCGCTCTACCGCGACGTCATCATGGTGCAGCTGGGGCGCGAACAGAGCGTGATCAACCGCGAGCTCCTCACCGAGGTGCGCGGCGCCGGCAGCGCCTGCCAGCCGACCGCGACGCTCGCCACCCTGGATGCGATCGCCCTGGCCCGCCAGAGAATCGAATCGAACGTTGCACCGGCCCTCGCCCTCGAGGCGATGCTGGTGTCCGCGATCCGCCGCACCTAGCCCGGTACAGCACCCTTCACGGAAGAGGAACCATTGAGCAGACGAACCCGCACGCGCACCGTCACGGTGCTGGCGACGACCCTGGCGGCCGCGCTCGCAGTGACGATGGGGCTGAGCGCGTGCGTGCCGTTGTTCCTTCCCCAGCAGGCCCGGTCCACCTCATCGCCGACCACCGAGAAGGTCAGCGCCGACCTCGAACCGTTCTACAGCCAGGTGCTGAAATGGAAGGACTGCGGCTCCGGGCTGCAGTGCACCACGGCATCCGCGCCCCTGGACTGGGCCGACCCGGCGGCGGGCACCGTTGACCTCGCCCTGGTGCGTCACCCTGCCTCCGGCAGCCGGGTCGGCTCGCTGCTGGTCAATCCCGGCGGCCCCGGAGGCTCCGGTTATGACTTCGTGAAGGATTCGCTGGACTACGCCACGGATGCGAAGCTGCAGGCAGGGTTCGACATCGTGGGCTTCGACCCGCGCGGGGTCGGCCGGTCCTCCGCGGTGAAGTGCTACCAGCCCGCCCAGATGGACCAGTACCTCTACGGCCTGACCACGGCCGCGCGCGGAACGGATGCCTGGATCCAGGAGCTCGAGACCGCGTCCGCCGACTTCGGCGCAGCCTGCGCGAAGAACACCGGGGCGCTGCTCGGGCAGGTGGACACCGTGAGCGCCGCCCGCGACCTCGACCTGTTGCGCGCCGCCCTCGGCGACAAGAAGCTCAGCTACCTCGGCTACTCCTACGGGACCTTCCTCGGCGCCACCTACGCAGACCTCTACCCCGGCAAGGTCGGCCGGCTCGCCCTCGACGGCGCGCTCGACCCGTCCACCAGCAACGCCGAGGTGACCCGGGTGCAGGCGACGGGCTTCGAGAATGCGCTGCGCGCCTATCTCGCCGACTGTCTCGACGGCGCGAAGTGCCCGTTCGACGGTACCGTCGACGACGCCATGTCCACCATCGGCTCGCTGCTCGCCTCGGTGGACGCGAGCCCGATCACGGCCACCGACGGCAGGAAGCTCGGGGCCAACACGCTGCTCACCGCGATCATCTACCCGCTCTACCAGGCCGAGGCGTGGCCCAACCTGAGCGAGATGTTCACCACTGTTCTGCAGGGCGACGCGGATGCCGCCTTCCAGTTCGCGGACGGCTACAACGGCCGCAACAAGGACGGCAGCTACCGCGACAACTCCACCGAGGCGTTCATGGCCATCAACTGCGTCGACTACAGCTACAACGACGACCCGGCCGCGATGCGTGCCCAGGCCGCCCAGATCGAGGCCGCCGCGCCCGTGATCGGCAAGTACATGGCGTTCGGGGACATCGGCTGCGCCAACTGGCCGCACACGTTCACCGGTCAGCGCACGCAGATCCACGCCACGGGCGCCGCACCGATCCTCGTCGTCGGCACGACGAACGACCCGGCCACCCCCTACGTGTGGGCGAAGAACCTGGCCGGCCAGCTCGACAGCGGCCACCTCGTCACCTACACGGGCGAGGGCCACACCGCCTACAACAAGTCCAACGCCTGCGTCAACAACGCGGTGGACGACTTCCTGCTCAAGGGCACGGTGCCGGCGACCGACCCCAGGTGCTGACCGTCCGGGCCGGAGAATCGACCATCCTCGACTGCCGGGGTGCAGAATTGCGCACTGTGTAAGAATTGAAGGATGTCGGCGGAACACGAAGAACCAGGCCTGCGCGAGCGTAAGCGGCTGGCCACCAGGCGAGCCATCCAGCGAGCGGTGCTGCTCCTCTCCTGCGAGCGCGGAATGGACAAGGTGACCGTGGAGGACATCAGCCGGGCCGCCGACGTGTCCCCGCGCACCTTCTTCAACTACTTCTCCTCCAAGGACGCCGCCATGGTCGGCGACGAACTGGACCTGGCCTCCGCGGAAGACATCGCCGCCTTCGTGCACGGCGGTCCCTCGGGGGACATCCTCGCCCAGCTCGCCGAACTGCTCGCCTCGAGCCTGAAGAACACCGAGGGTGACCGGGAGATCCACCAGCTGCGCCGCACCGTGATGAAGGAGAACCCCTACCTGTTCGGCCTGCGGATGGCGACCCTGCGCAACTTCGAAGCCCGGCTGCAGGACATCATCACCGAACGTTTCGCCGCCGACGATCCCGACCTCGCCGCCGACCCGGTGCGGCTGCACCAGCGCGCGCTGCTCTTCACGCTCGTGGCCGTGGCCGCCGTACGCCACGCCTGGCGGTGCTGGGCCGAGGGCGACGCGTCCCGGCCGCTGGCCGACCAGGTCAGCGCGTCATTCGCCGAACTGTACGAGATGACCCTCCGGACCAGCTAAGCTTTGTTGCTGTGTCACCGAGCCCTTCCGTGAGGGAGGAATCGTGCGTCACGCCGCCTTAGCTCAGTCGGTAGAGCGTCTCACTCGTAATGAGAAGGTCATCAGTTCGATTCTGATAGGCGGCTCCACTGTCTCTCGTGGCCGGCGTCCTGGAAGCCGGCTCACGGGGCACCCTGCGCCGGCTTCTCACAGCGGCGCCGCGAGCGCCCTGCCCGTCGAATTCGACGGAGATTTTGGCCTGGATGCCCCAAAAACGGCGTTCTGTGCGCCAAAACGTGAAAATCTCCGTCGAATTCGACGGGAGGTGCGCGGGGGCGGGCTATTCCGCCGTGGGTAGGCTGAAGCCCATGACCGACGCAATCCGCTGGGGAATCCTGGCCACGGGCGGGATCGCCCACGCATTCACCAACGACCTCGTCCTGGGCGGTTTCCGGGTGCAGGCGGTGGCCTCCCGCGCCCAGGCCTCTGCCGACGCGTTCGCGGCCGAGTTCGGCATCCCCACCGCCCACCCGAGCTACGAGGCCCTCGCCGACGACCCCGACGTCGACATCGTCTACATCTCCACGCCGCATCCGTTCCACGCCGAGAACGCCCGCCTGATGCTCAACGCGGGCAAGCACGTGCTGATCGAGAAGCCGATCACGCTGAACGGCCGCGAAGCCCGGGAGATCGTCGACCTCGCCGCGAGCAAGGGGCTGCTCGTGCTCGAGGGCATGTGGACCAGGTTCCTGCCGCACATGGTGCGGATCAGGGAGATCCTCGCCGCCGGCACGATCGGGGACGTGCACACGCTCATCGCCGACCACACCCAGAGTCTGCCGGAAGCCCCGGAGCACCGCCTCAACTCGATGGCACTCGGCGGCGGCGCCCTCCTCGACCTCGGCATCTACCCGCTCACCTTCGCCTCCGAACTGTTCGGGCGCCCGGAGACGATCCTGGCGACCGCGACGTTCAAGCCGACCGGCGCCGACGCCCAGGTCGCGACGACGTTCCGCTACCCGGGCGGTCAGATCGCCCAGACCCTCTCCGCGAGCGACACGGCCGGCCCGAACACCGCGACCATCCTCGGCACCGCCGGCCGGATCGACATCGACCGAACCTGGTACGCGCCCACGACGATCCGGGTGCGCGACAGCGCGAACGAGATCATCGAAACCTTCAGCGCCCCGATCACCGGGCGCGGCATGCACTTCCAGGCGATCGAGGCCGAGAAGCTCATCCGGGCAGGGAAGATCTCGAGCGACATCCTGCCGGTCGAGGAGATGGTCGCGATCATGGAGACCCTCGACGCCGTGCGCGAGCAGATCGGGCTGCGCTACCCCGGCGAGTAGCCGCCGGACTCTGCCGCGTCACCCATTCTGGGGTGCGCGCGGGCCGGCCAAACCGGCCGGCCCGCCTGGTGCCGCCGATATCCTGATCAAGGAGCAGGAGGGGGCAGGTGTGGGGACAGCCGCGACGACCAGCCTGCCGACACGTTCCGCCCGCGTGTTCGGACCCGGCAACCGGCTGGTCTGGGCGATGCTGCTGCTGCTCACCGTCTACCTGGCCGGGCTGGCGCTCCCCAGCGACGACCTCCGTCCGGTGGTCAACGGCTGGCTGGGCACGATAACCCAGTGGATCCCCGCGGCTTTGTGCTGGCGCGCGGTCTACCGCTCCGGCTTCCGACGGATGCTGGTGCTCCTGGCCGGGGCCGCCGTCACCGTCTTCGCGGCCTCGAACCAGTACTACGTGCTGGCGCTCGGCGATGGGGAGGCGCTGAGCTTCCCCTCGCCCGCCGACTTCGGATACCTGCTGTTCTACCCGCTCATCCTCGGGGCGCTCGCCATTCTGGTCTCCCGGCAGCTTCGCGCGCTTCCCCGGGCGGTCTCGCTCGACAGCGCGGTCGGCGCGCTCGGCGCCGCGGCCCTGCTCGCGGCTCTGCTCAGTCCGATCCTCCTCGCGGCCCAGGCCGGCGGGTTCAGTCTTGCCACGGCGGTCGCGACCGCCTTCCCCCTGCTCGACCTCGTGCTGGTCGCCGCCGTGGTCGGCGTCGCCTCCGCCCGGGGGCTGGACGTCGGCGGTCGCTGGGGCATCCTCGTCTCCGGCCTACTGGTCTTCGCCGCCACCGACGTGATCTACGCGGAGCAGATCGCCGGCGACAGCTACGCGATCGGCACGCTGCTGGACGGCGGCTGGGCCGTCGGCCTGACCCTGATCGCCCTCTGGGTGGACGGCCTGACCCGGCCGCCGGGTGCGGTCGGCCGCCGGCTGACCGGCGTCCTCTCCCTGATCGTGCCCGTGGTGGCCACGGCCGCCGGGGTCCTGGTGCTCCTCCTCGGCACCCAGGTGAGGCTCTCCCTCCTCGCCGTCGTGCTGGCGACCGCGACCCTCGCCGGGGCGAGCCTGCGCACGGCCGTCGCGTTCCGGGATCTCGGCCGGATGGCCGACCTCCGCCGCCAGGCGCGCACCGACGACCTCACCGGACTGCCCAACCGGCGGGCGCTCTACCTCGACGTGCCCCTACGCCTCGCCTCGGGAGGCCCGAGGAGCGCACTGATGCTGCTCGACCTGGACCGGTTCAAGGAGGTGAACGACAGCCTCGGCCACGATGTCGGCGACGAGCTGCTCGTGCAGGTCGGTCGACGCCTGGCCGACCAATTGCGAACGCGGGACCTGCTGGCACGCCTCGGCGGAGACGAATTCGCGATCCTCCTCGACGACGCGGGCCCCGCCGAGGCGGAGGCCGTCGCGGCGACGGTGCAGGCGGCCCTGGCCGAACCGTTCACCCTCGCCGGGATCACCCTGCAGACCAGCGTCTCGGTCGGGATCGCGCTCTACCCGGAGCAGAGCGACAACCTGACCGGGCTGCTGCGGAAGGCCGACATGGCCATGTACAAGGCGAAGGCCGGCGGCACCGGGCACCACGTCTACCGCAGCTCCGACGACAGCCACGGGGACGCCCGGCTGCGCACCGTGCAGGAGCTGCGCCTGGCAATTCACGAGGACCAGCTGGTGCTCCACTACCAGCCGAAGATCGACCTGCCGACGGGGCAGGTGAACTGCGTCGAGGCGCTCGTGCGCTGGCAGCACCCCGCCCGCGGCCTGCTTCAACCGGGGCAGTTCCTCGATCTGGTCGAGGAATCCGGGCTGATGCACGCCATGACGCATGTGGTGCTCGACAAGGCCCTCGACCAGGCCGCGCTCTGGCGGGCCGAGGGTCATCCGCTCGCGGTCGCCGTGAACCTCTCGGCGCGTTCACTGCTCGACGCCGAACTGCCGGCGCGGGTTCGCGCGCAGCTCTCGTCCCGGGGCCTGCCGACCTCCGCCCTGACCCTGGAGATCACCGAGGAATTCCTGCTGAACGACCGGGAGCGGGCGCAGGAGATCCTCACCCAGTTACGCGAGACGGGAATCCGGATCGCCGTCGACGACTTCGGGACCGGCTACAGCTCGCTCGCCTACCTGCGGGACCTGCCCATCGACGAGCTCAAGCTGGACCGGTCCTTCATCATGCCGATGGCCGACGACGCGCGCGCCGCGGCGCTCGTCTCCTCCATCGTCGACCTCGCCCACAGCCTGGGGATGAGCGCCGTCGCCGAGGGAGTGGAGGATGCCGTGGCCTACGACGAGCTCGTGCGGTACGGCTGCGACCAAGCACAGGGATTCCACCTGTCGCGGCCGCTCCCCGTGGCCGACCTGGACGCCTGGCTCCTCCTGCGTCGCGCGGCGGTTGCCACGGCGTAACGGGCGGAGACGCGGGCCCGCCAAGCCGAGGCTGCCTCACATCGACGGCAGGTACAGTACACGGGTGGAAGAACAGGACACCCCGCGGCCCGGCATCGCCGGCTTCATCGCCCGGCACCGCACGCTGGCCCTGATCGGAGCCGGTGCGGCGCTGTTCGCCCTCCTCGGCACCGGGGCCGTCGTCGCGGGCGCCTCGACCGTCCCGGCCAACGCTCCCGCCGCCCTCCGTGTCCGGGCCGCCACCCCCAGCCCCACCCCGACGGCCGCGCCGCCCCGGCCCGCCCCGTCCGATGCCACCACCGCCAGCCGGCTCCGCAGCTGCTCGGTGGCCGGCCTGGCCGCCGACCCCCGGCTCGCGAACTTCCAGGCCCAGGTGGTCAACGCCAGCACCGGCGAGGTCCTCTTCGACCGTGGCGGCAACACGCCGTCCCGCACCGCGAGCGTGCTCAAAGTGCTGACCTCGGCAGCCGCGCTGAGCGTGCTCGGCCCCGACTACCGGGCCACGACGACAGTGCTGGCCGGCAGCGAACCGGGAACGGTCGTGCTGGTCGGCGGGGGAGACCTCACCCTGTCCCGCACCCCGACCGGCGATGAATCGGTGTACACCGGGGCCGCGCACCTCGACGACCTTGCCGCGAAGACCATCGCGGCGTGGCAGGCCGACCCGGCGCATCCGCCGATCACGCGGCTCGTGCTCGACTCCTCCTCCTTCGGCGACCCCGGCTGGGACCCGAGCTGGAACCGCAAGGAACTCGGCGACGGGTACATGCCCGAGATCACCGCCCTCCAGGTCGACGGCGACCGGGACAACCCGGGCCGCAGCACCTCCGCCCGCAGCAGCGACCCGATCGGGCGCGCCGGGCAGGCGTTCGCCGACGCGCTCGGCGGCAACGTGGAGATCAGCCGCGGAACGGCCCCGGCAGGCGCCGCAGAGCTCGCCTCGGTGCAGTCCCAGCCGGTGTCCACCCTGATCAAACAGGCGCTGATCGTGTCGGACAACGCGCTCGCCGAGATGCTCGCCCGGCTCGTCGCGGTGAAATCCGGGGCCGGGAACACCTTCGGGGCACTGCAGAAATCCACCCTCGCCGGGCTCGCCCCCTACGGCATCGACACGACCGGCATCCTGATCGCCGACGGCTCAGGCCTGAGCGACAACAACGCCGTTCCGCCGTCCTACCTGACGAAACTGTTCGTCAAGATCAATGCCAGGGAGGGGAACCTCGGCGTCATCTTCGACGGCCTGCCCGTCGCCGGCGGGGACAGCGGGTCACTGTCCTACAGCGACCGGTTCACGGGCGACAACGCCGTCGCGGACGGTTCCGTCTTCGCCAAGACCGGGTGGATCGACACCGGCTACACCCTGGCCGGTGTGATCCACGCCGCGGACGGCACGCCGCTGACCTTCGCCGTTTACGCGCTCGGGGATGTGGGCGATAATGCGAAGCAGGCGATCGACACCATCACCGCCGGTTTCTACCGATGCGGTGACAACCTGTCGAACACCTGATCCCATCCGGCGAGCGAAGGAGCCACCTGTGACACGGGCACTGTTCATCATCGACGTCCAGAACGATTTCACAGAGGGTGGCGCACTTGTCGTCGCGGGCGGGTCGGCCGTCGCCGCCGGGGTGAGCGCGCTCCTGGCACAGCACCCGAACGCCTACGCGTGTGTGTTCGCCTCCCGGGACTGGCACGACCCCGACGGCGACAACGGCGGCCACTTCGCCCTGTCCGGCGAACCCGACTACTCCGAGAGCTGGCCGGTGCACTGCGTGGCGGGCACCCCGGGCGCCGAGTACCACCGGGCGCTCACGCTGCCGGAACACACCATCCACATCCGCAAGGGCCAGGGCGAGGCCGGCTACTCGATCTTCGACGGCGTCTCGGAGGGCGGCGACAAGACGGGCGAACTGCTGATCACGAACGGTGTGACGGATGTCGACATCGTCGGCCTCGCCACCGACCACTGCGTGCGCGCGAGCGGACTCGATGCCCTCGAACACGGCCAGCACCTGCGCGTGCTCACCGACCTTGTCGCCGGGGTCAACCCGGATGCCAGCGAGGCGGCGCTGGCCGAACTGGCCTACGCGGGGGCCGTCCTGGCAACCTCAGACGTGGTCGCCTAGGTGGGGGCCGGACCCGCGCCCGTGCTGGACTCCTTCGCCCGGCGCCTCGACGGCGTGCGGATCGCCTACGACGTCGTGCCGGGGGATCGCCCGATCCTCCTCGTGCACGGGTTTGCGTCGACCGCCAGGCTCAGCTGGGCCGGCACGGGCTGGCTGCGCTTCCTTGAGGAGGCCGGACGCGGCGTGATCGCGCCCGACCTGCGCGGCCACGGGCGGAGCGACAAACCGCACCGGGCCGCCGACTACGCACCCCGGCAGCTGGCCGCCGACCTCGTGGTCCTGCTCGACGCGCTCGGCCTGGACCAGGTCGACGTGGTGGCCTATTCGATGGGGTCCCGGGTCGCGGCGGCGCTCGCCCGGCTGGCACCGGAACGCGTAGGTCGCCTGGTGCTCGGCGGAGCGGGGCCGGTCGAACTGTTCGAGTCCGTCGGCCCGGCGACGCTGGCCGGGCTGCTGGCCGGGCAGACCCCGGCCGATCCGGTGGTCGCGGCCGTGCTCGGACCCGTGCTCGCATCCGCCGTCGCCGCGGGAGGAGACCTGGCTGCCCTGCTGGCCTGCGTGGAGGGATTCGCCGGGGCAGCACTCGACCTGCCGCCGGGCATCCCCGTGCTGTACGTGGCGGGCGGCGCCGACCCGATCCCGGACGGGGTGGCCGAGCTGGCCCGTGCCCGCGGCTCCGCCTACCGGGAGCTGCCCGGCCGCGATCACGTGAACTCGCTTACCTCCCGCGAGTTCAAGCAGGCGGCCCTGGACTTCCTGTCCTGATTCCGTCCCCTATTCGGGGGGGTTTGTCAAACTTTTCTTCAAGGGTTGCATCCAGAACTACCTTGTTGCTGGAATTGACAGCGGGAGGCCGCGCGGTCACCCGTCCAACGAAATGCAGGAGGTAACCATGCACAGGACCATCGCAATTGGCACCGCAGCCGGCCTACTCGTCGCTCTCGCAGGAATCCTGCCGGCCAGCGCCGGCGAAAACCACGGTGACGACGGGCACCACTCCGACGGAGGCACCGCCGAACTCACCGTCTTCCACGGCGTGCCGGGCCTGACCGTGGACGTCTACGTCGACGGCGCGCTCACCCTCGACGACTTCGAGCCGGGCACGTTCTCCGACACTCTCACCCTCGACGCCGGAACGTACTCGGTGGCCGTCACGGCCGCCGACGCGACCGACGACAGCCACCCGGTGATCGGTCCGATCGACCTGACGCTGGAAGAAGGCGACAACTACACGGTCGCAGCGCACCTCACCGAAGCCGGTGACCCCACCGCCACCCTGTTCACGAACAACCTCGACAAGGCAGGCAAGGGCAACGGGCGCCTCACCGTGCGCCACATCGCGGCCGCGCCATCCGTGGACGTGCTCGCGAACGGTGCGGCCGCGGTGAGCGACCTGACCAACCCCGACGAGGAAGAGCTGACCCTGCCGGTCGGCACCATCTCCGCCGTGGTGGCCGCAACCGGAACGACCGACCCGCTGATCGGGCCGACCGACGTCGAGATCGCCAAGCGCACGAACACCATCGTCTACGCCTGGGGCAGCCTGGACGCTGACAACCTCGCGTTCGCCGTGCAGACGGTCGGCCTCACCGGGGGTGGACACCACCACCACAAGGACCACCACGACGACCACCACAACGACCACCACAAGTAAGGATCGCCACTTACGACGCCCGGTCGCATCGACCGACGGGGCTTCGTCCGCACCTCGAGGGCCGCACGCCCAACGACAGTTGACGTGCGGCCCTCGACGTGTCCGGGTGAAAGAAATCAGGTTCGGGTGCATCCGATCCGGGCCGTCCGCCGGAAGTAATGGCTAAAGAGTGCTCCGGCACACCCGGCGGGGATTCCCCCCGCGACCCACACATCAGGAGGAAATCATGCGCAAGTCCCTCACGATCGGCATGACGGCGGCCTCGCTCGGCGCCCTCATCGCCCTGACCGGCCTCGCACCGGCGCAGGCAGCCGACCCGGTCGCCAAACTGTCCGTCTTCCACGGCGTACCCGGCCTCACCGTCGACGTGTACGTGAACGACAAGCTGACCCTGGACAACTTCAAGCCGGGCGACCTCGCCGGGCCGCTCGACCTGCCGGCCGGCACCTACAAGGTTGCGATCACCGCGTCGGATGCGGCCGACGCGAGCAAGCCCGCCATCGGGCCGGTTGACCTGCCCCTCGTGGCGGGGATGGACTACACCGCCGTCGCCCATCTCGACGCCGCCGGCAAGCCGACCGCGACGCTCTTCACCAACGACATCGGCAAGCTGGAGGCCGGCCAGGGCCGGCTGACCGTGCGGCACGTGGCCGCTGCGCCCGCGGTCGACGTGCTCGCCAACGGAGCGGCCGCCATCACCAACCTGGTCAACCCGAAGGAGTCGGTGCTGAACCTGCCGGCCGCCACCATCTCGGCGGCGGTCGCCGCCACGGGGACCACGGCCCCGGTGATCGGGCCGGCGGATGTCAACGTCGCGGAAGGCACGAACACGATCGTCTACGCCTGGGGCAGCCTGGCCGACAAGAACCTCGCCCTCGGCGTGCAGACGATCGCCGGACTGCACTCGAACCCCGGCAACATCCCCGCCGGTGAGGCAGGCCTGGTCGCCACGAACAAGCCGGCGGACACGACCGGGCTCTGGCTCGGCGCCTTCGCCGCAATGCTGCTCGCACTCGGCGCGGCCGCGGTCGTCGGACTGCGTCGCTCGGCCGCGGCCGCGCGCCGCTAGCAGGGACCGCACGATGAGAGCCACAGTGGGCGCCATCGGGATGCTCGCTGTGGCTCTCGTTCTGCTCAGCGGATGCTCCGGGGCTCAGGTTCCGCCGGCATCCGCGCCGACGGCGGTCACGACGCCCGCGCCGGCATCCGTGCTTCCGCCCCCCAGGCCGGCCCCCGCGCCGGCCCCCGAGGTGACGGTGCCGACGGTGAGCGCCACCCTGAGCGCCAACCAGGCGCCGGCCCCGCTACCCCCCGTCCGGATCCGAGTGGAGACCCTGGGCATCGACATGGCGGTCGAGGCGGTCGGCCAGACTGCGGAGAACGTCATGGAACTGCCGAAGAACCCCGCCGTGGCCGCCTGGTACCGGTTCGGCCCGTCACCGGCCAGCCCGGCCGGGGCGACCGTGATCGCCGCCCATGTCGACTCGCTCGTCTACGACATCGGCCCGTTCGCCCGGCTCGCCTCGGCGTCTGCCGGAACCCGGGTCGTTCTGACGCTCAGCGACGGGTCGGAGCGCGGCTACTCGGTCACCGGCGTGCAGTCGATCCTCAAACCGGACGTCCCGTGGGACAGTGTCTTCGATCGGTCGGGTGCCTCCCGGCTGACACTGGTGACCTGCGGCGGCGAATTCGATTACGAGGCGAAGCGCTACCTCTCCAACGTGATCGTCTCGGCGGATCCGCTCCCATGATCACGATCCATCCCAGAGTGAGAAGGTGTGGCTATGCTGAGGCCGACGGTGGTCGAGGCGTCCTTCGCGGGGAGGCCTGAGGTGTACGACCAGTCGCAGCGGCATTCGACCGGGAGGCACCCCAGCGTGGTGAGCGCAATCACCGATGCAGACGACCACGCACGGCTGGCCACCGCCTTCCGTTCGGGGGACGAACGCGCGCTCGCCGAGACGTACGCCCGCTGGGCAGCGCTCGTGCACACCATCGCCGTGCGCTCGCTCGGCGACCACGGCGAGGCGGAGGACGTGACCCAGAAGGTCTTCATCTCAGCCTGGAACGGCAGGGCCGGCTTCGACCCCTCCCGCGCCCGGCTTCCGGCCTGGCTCGTCGGCATCACCCGGCACGCGGTGGCCGACGCGCACGAAGCCCGCTCGCGGCGACGCCGGATCGAGGCGGCTGTGATGGGGGAACTCCAGTTCAGCCAGCCCGACCAATCGGCCGACGTCGCCGACCGGCTGCTGATCAGCGAGGAGCTGCAACGCCTCGAACCGGTGCCGCAGCGGGTGATGCAGCTGGCGTTCTACGACGACCTGACCCACGCGCAAATCGCCGATAACCTCGGATTGCCCCTCGGCACCGTGAAGAGTCACATCAGACGAAGCCTGACCAGGCTGCGCACCAGATTGGAGGCGAACGATGACACACATTGACCGGGACGATCTCGCGCTCATAGCCATGGCTGAGCTCGACCTCACCGAACCGGAGCGCCGCCACCTGGCCGAATGCCCGGAGTGCTCGCTCGAACTGATCTCGCTGCAGCACACCGTCGCGGTCGGACGCGCGGCGCGCGACGTGCAACTCCTCGAGCCGGGCGACGCCGTCTGGGGTCGCATCCACTCCGCCCTCGGGCTCTCCGACGCGGTCGCGGGCACTCCGCGGCGCTCCGACTTTCCGGCGAGCGCGGGGCCGGCACGCGCAGCACCGGTGACGGATGCCGCGGCGCTCGCGCCAGCCGTCCCCGGTCCGGTCCCGGCTGCCGGTCCCGTCTCGGCTCCCGCTCCGGCTCCCGGTCCCGTCTCGGCTCCCGGCCCGGCTCCCGGTCCCGGTCCGGCTCCCGGTCCCGGTCCGGCTCCCGGTCCCGTCTCGGCTCCCGTCGAGCCGGCGCCTCCGGCCGGACCCGCGCCGGTCGCCCGGATCGACGCTCACGGCCGGTCCCGCCGCGCCCGTTTCTGGCTGCCGCTGACCGTCGCGGCCGGGATCGTCGGCCTGGTCGGCGGCCTCGGCGGCGGGATCTGGTGGGAGTCGCTGCGACAGGACGCCGCGCCCCCCGTCGTCGAAGCGAAGATCGCCGAGGCGACACTGGACCCGTTCCCCGGCTGGACGGCCGGCGGCACCGCCTACGTGGAGAAGGCCGCCGACGGCCACCGAGAGGTGGTGGTCGACCTCACCGGGGGGACGGGCAGCGCCCCCCTGCGCGAGGTGTGGCTGATCAAGGCGGATGCCTCCGGCCTGGTCAGCATCGGACTGCTCGACGGCGCCACCGGCCGGTTCTCGATCCCCGACGGGCTCGACCTTGCCCAGTACCCGCTCGTCGACGTGTCCGCCGAACCGGACAACGGCGACCCGGCCCACTCCGGCGACTCCATCGTGCGCGGCGAGTTGCGCGCCACCTGACCGGCCCCTGCTCCTTCGTTCGACAACTGTCGCCAGGCCGGACGACTGTCGCCCGCACATCGGCGACTATTGTCCGCATCGGCGACACTTCTCATCGCCCTCGAGGCGCCCGGGCGGTTAGAGCTGGTGGCCGAGCTTGTATTCGGGCATCTCCTCGCCCTTGCGGGTGTAGGAGAAGCCGTCGGCGCCGACGGTCACGGCCATCTCGCTCGACTGGGTGCGTTCGATCACGGGCTGGGGGGTGCCGTCGAGGTCGAGCACGAGGGAGGCATCCGTGTACCAGCTCGGCACCACCGGGTTTCCCCACCAGTCGCGACGCTGGTTGTCGTGCACGTCCCAGGTGACGACGGGGTTGTCGGGGTCGCCGGTGTAGTAGTCCTGGGTGTAGATCTCGACCCGGTGGCCGTCGGGGTCGCGCAGGTAGAGGTAGAACGCGTTGGACACGCCGTGCCGGCCGGGGCCGCGCTCGATCAGGTCGGACTTGCGCAGCGCGCCGAGCTTGTCGCAGATGTAGATGATGTTGTGCTTCTCGTGCGTGGAGAAGGCGATGTGGTGCATCCGCGGGCCGTCGCCGCCGGTCAGGGCGGTGTCGTGCACGGTGTCCTTGCGGCGCAGCCAGGCCGCGTAGGTGACGCCGTCCGCGTCCTGGATGTCCTCGGTGACCCGGAAGCCGAGGTCCTCCAGATAGCCGCGGCCGAGGCCGACGTCGGGGGTGACCTGGTTGAAGTGGTCGAGACGCACGAGCGCGCCCGGACCCTGCAGGTCGTAGCGCCAGGCGAGGCGTTCCACGTGCTCGGTGTCGAAGAAGAACTCGTAGGGGAAGCCGAGCGGGTCTTCGACGCGCACGGAGTCGCCGATCCCCGTGACGAAGCCGTTCGCGCGGCGCTCGGTGCGGCAGCCGAGCTCGCGGTAGTACGCCTCGGCAAGGTCCACGTCGAGGGGGGAGCGCACCCGGAAAGCGAACGCGGACACCGCGGCCACCGGGCCCTGGCGCAGCACCAGGTTGTGGTGGATGAACTCCTCGAAGCTGCGCAGGTAGATCTCGGTGTCGCTCTCCTCCGTCACGACGAGGCCGAGGATGTCCACGTAGAACTCGCGGGAGGCGGCCAGGTCGGTGACGACGAGGTCCATGTAGGCGCAGCGCAGGATGTCGGGCGGGGTGGCCGCGGGGGTGGGGATGGGGGTGGTGGTCATGGGGATCCTCCTCATTGAGTGTCAGTGGTTGTGGTCTCGACGGGCTCGACCGCCGGTGACGGGCTCAGCCGTCGGTGATCGAGTCTGACCGCCGGTGATCGAGCCTGTCGAGATCCAGGTCAGGCGGCGCCGAAGCGGGCGGTGTGCACGGCGCCGAGGGTGATGTGCACGGCCTGCTGGTCGGTGTAGAAATCGATCGAACGGTAGCCGCCCTCGTGGCCCAGTCCCGAGGCCTTGACCCCGCCGAACGGGGTGCGGAGGTCGCGCACATTGTGCGAGTTGAGCCAGACCATGCCGGCCTCGATCGCCTGGGCGAAGGTGTGCGCCCGGGTGAGGTTGCCGGTCCAGAGGTACGCGGCGAGGCCGTATTTCACTCCGTTGGCCAGCGCCAGGGCCTCCTCATCGGTGTCGAACGGGGTGATCGACACCACCGGGCCGAAGATCTCCTCCTGGAAGATGCGGGCCGTGGGCGGGACATCCGCGAACACGGTCGGCGACACATAGTTGCCCTCGGCCAGGTGCGCCGGGCGGCCGCCGCCGGCGAGCAGGCGGCCCTCGGTCTTGCCGATCTCGACGTAGCTCATCACCTTGGCGTAGTGCTCGGGGTGAACGAGCGCGCCGACCTCGGTCTTCGGGTCGTGCGGGTCGCCGACGACGATGTTCCGGGCGCGGGCGGCGTAGCGGGCGCAGAAGTCGTCGTAGACCGTGCGTTCGACCAGGATCCGGCTGCCGGCCGTGCAGCGTTCGCCGTTGAGCGAGAAGACGCCGAACAGGGTCGAGTCGATCGCGGCGTCGAGGTCGGCGTCGGCGAAGACGATGGCGGGGGATTTGCCGCCGAGTTCCATCGACATGCCCTTGAGGTTGGCGGCGCAGTTGCGGTAGATGGTCTGGCCGGTCGTGGTCTCGCCGGTGAACGAGATGAGGGGCACGCCCGGATGCTTGACCAGCGCGTCGCCGGCCTCCTCGCCGATGCCGTTGACCAGGTTGAAGACCCCGTCGGGGAGACCTGCGGCGGAGAAGATCCCGGCCCACAGGCTGGCTGAGAGCGGCGTGAACTCGGCGGGCTTGAGCACGACCGTGCAGCCGGAGGCCAGCGCCGGGGCGAGCTTCCAGCTTTCCAGCATGAACGGGGTGTTCCACGGGGTGATCAGCCCGGCGACGCCGACCGGCTTGCGGTTGACGTAGTTGATCTGGCTGCCGGGCACCTTGTAGGTGTCGTCGGCCTGCGCCACGATCAGGTCGGCGAAGAAGCGGAAGTTCTCGGCCGCCCGGTTGGCCTGGCCGAGGGCCTGGGTGATCGGCAGGCCGGTGTCGAACGTTTCCAGTTCGGCGAGGCGGGCATCCTGCGCCTCGATCGCGTCGGCGATCCGGTTCAGGATGCGGGACCGCTCGCGCGGCTTCATGCCCGGCCACGGCCCGTTCTCGAAGGCCTCCGTGGCGGCGGCCACGGCCAGGTCGATGTCCTCCTGCTGGCCGGCGGCGGCGGTGGCGTAGGTCTGGTTGGAGACCGGGTCGAGCACGTCGAAGGTCCTGCCGGAGACGCTGTCGACGAAGCGGCCGCCGATGTAGTGCTGGATGCGGGTCGGCAGGTTCTCGGGGACGAAGTGGCCGGCCGCGTGGGAGCCGGCGGTGGTCGTGGTGGCGTCGGTCGTGGTCATGGTCAGGCTCCTGCCGGGGTGTGGCCGTCGATCGTGAAACCGTCGACGGGGGAGAGGTAGGCTTCGCCGGCGGCCAGGAACTTCTTCATGGTGACGAGGCCGGCATCCGTGGGGGTGATCAGCGGCGGGCGCACGAACCCCGAGGCGATCAGGCCGCGCTGTTCGAGCACCCACTTGCCCGGTGCCGGGTTGGTCTCGACGAAGAGCAGGTCGACGAGGGGGTGCAGGCCGTAATGGATCTCCCGGGCCCGGGCGAGGTCGCCGGCCATCCACGCGTTGTACAGCTCGACGTGGGCGACGGGGGCGATGTTGGAGGTGGCGCTGATCAGGCCGACGCCGCCGAGCGCGAGCAGCGGCAGGCAGAGCAGCTCGATTCCGCTCCAGACCAGCAGGTCCTTTCCGCAGAGGTGCAGCACCCGGGAGAAGTGTTCGAAGTCCTTGGTGGTCTCCTTGACCCCGACGAAGTTGTCGAAGTCCCGGTAGAGCCGATTGATGGTCTCTGGGGCGATGTCCACGGCGGTGCGGCTGGGCACGTTGTAGGCCACGATCGGCAGGTCGGGGAACTCCTCGGCCACCGTCTTGTACCAGACGTAGAGGGCCTCCTGGGTGGGCCGGGCGTAGTACGGGGTGATGATCAGGGCGGCGTCCACGCCGGCGTCCCGCGCGGCGGCGGTCAGCTCGAGGGTCTCGTCGAGTTTCGCCGAGCCGGTGCCGGGCATGAACGGAACCCGGTCGCCGATGGTCTCGGCCACGGTGCGGATCGCGGCGGCGCGTTCGGCGATGCTCTGCGAGCTCGGTTCCCCGGTCGACCCGCCGAGCGAGATCCCGTGGGTGCCGGAGGCCAGCTGCCAGTTGACGAGGTTGGCCAGGCCGGCATGGTCGAGCGCGCCGTCGGCCGTGAACGGCGTCATCAGGGGCGCGATGGAGCCCCTGATCTGGCTGGGGTCACTGCGGAACTTCATTGTTCTTCCTTTCGAGGGCAACGGATGCGTTCGCGACTGTTGCCGAATCGGACGGATGTTCCCGGTGTGCGGGCAACAGATGTCCGGTACGGGAACAGTTGCGGCTGTTAGGGGGCGGAAGGGGACTTCTGGCGGGTGAGGAAGGCGTCGAGGGTGCCGAGGCGGTGGTTGCGGGCGGCGAGCTCAACCTGCAGGGCGTCCGCGCCGTTCTCGATCAGGTCGAGCAGCGCGGTGTGTTCGGCGACGGATTCGTGGGCGCGGCCGGGCACGAAGCTGAAGATGGAGTCGCGGAGGGCGCTCAGCCGGCTCCAGCCGCGGTGCACGAGGTCGAGCAAGTGCGGGTTGGGGCAGGCCTCGAACAGGGTGGAGTGGAACTCCAGGTTCAGCCGGGTGAAGCTGACCGGGTCGAAATGGTCGAGGCAGTCGGCCATCTCCGCGTTGATCCGCCGGGCGCGTTGGAGCGTGTCCGCGTCGAGCACGGGCGCGGAGAGCGCCGTGGCGTAGCCCTCGACCAGGCTGAGCGTCTGCATGGTGTGCACGTACTCCGTGGCGTCGAGCATCGCGACCTGCGCGCCGATGTTGCGTTCGAAGGTGACCAGGCCCTCCGCCTCGAGCAGGCGGATGGCCTCCCGCACGGGAACCGCGCTGACGTCGAGTTCGCGGGCGATCTGGCCGAGCACCAGGCGGTAGCCGGGACTGTAGGTGCCGTCACTGATCCGCGACCTGATCCACTGGTGGGCCAGCTGGGCCTTGCTCAGGCCGTCGGCGGCCGAACCCGGGGAAACCGTCATCACTTCTCCTCCTGCCAGTGCCGGTAGCGGGCCTTCCAGTCCGCGTTCATCGGGTACAACCCGTCGACGCCGTGGCCGGCGGCGACCATCTCGGCGATGAAGGCCTCCTCGCGTTCCTGCTCGATGGCGGAGGCGACGACCTCCTCGACCAGGTGCGGCGGGATGACGAGAACGCCGTCGGCGTCGCCGACGATCACGTCGCCCGGTTGCACGGCGGCGCCGCCGCAGGCGATCGCCAGGTCGGTGTCCCACGGCACGTGGCGACGGCCGAGCACCGCCGGGTGCCCGCCGGCATGGTAGGTGGGGATGGCGAGGGCGCTGACGGCCGCGAGGTCGCGCACGCCGCCATCCGTCACGATCCCGGCCGCGCCGCGAACCTGGGCGCGCAGGGCGAGGATGTCGCCGACGGTGCCGGTGCCGCGCTCGCCGCGGGCCTCCATCACGATCACGTCGTCGGGCCCGAGCGAGTCGAAGGCGCGTTTCTGGGCGTTGTAGCCGCCGCCGTGGGACTCGAACAGGTCTTCCCGGTTCGGCAGATAGCGCAGGGTGCGCGCCCGGCCGACGAGGCGGGCATCGGGCCTGGTCGAGCGGAGACCGTCGATCGACACGTTGTTGAGGCCGCGTTTGCGCAGCTGGGCGCTCAGGGTGGCGGTGCCGACGCTGTTGATGCGTTCCTTCAGGGTGGCGGTGAGCGTGAATGCGGGAGCCTCCGGAGCGAGCCCGGCGGCCTCCGCCGAGCCCCAGGCCTCGGTGCGCTGCAGGTCATCGACCTGGGGTGCGGCGCCGTAGCCGGCCAGCGGGACGGTGCCGTCGACGACGACGGTGCGGAGCCGGCCCGTGGACAATGGCGTCGGTATGGTCGGGGCGTCGACCTCGACCTCGACGACGTCGCCCGGCCGCAGCACCGAGGCGCCGGCGGGAGTGCCGGTCAGGATGATGTCGCCCGGTTCGAGGGTGATCAGCTGGGAGAGGTCGGCGACGAGCCGGCCGAACGGGAAGTACAGGGTGCCGGTGGTGTCCTCCTGGGCGAGGACGCCGTTGACCCAGGTGCGGATGCGCAGGGCCGCCGGGTCGACCTCGCCGGCCGGCAGCACGGCCGGCCCGATCGGGGTGAAGCCGTCGCCGCCCTTGGAGCGGAGGTTGGAGCCCTTGTCGGCGTGACGCAGGTCGTAGACGCCGAAGTCGTTGGCGGCGGTGACCCCGGCCACCGCGTTCCAGCCCTCGACGGGGTCGACCAGGCGGGCCGTCCGGCCGATGATCAGGGCGATCTCCCCCTCGAAGGCGAGCAACTCGGTGCCGGCCGGGCGTTCGATCTCGCCGGAGAGGGCGAGCGAGCTGGCGGGCTTCAGGAAGTACGACGGCTGGGCCGGGACCCGTCCCCGCTGCGCGGCTCGACTGGGGTAGTTGATGTGCACGGCGATGACCTTGCCGGGCCGGGCACCGACGAGCGCCTCGACGGCGGATGCGATGGTGTCGCTCATCCCACACTCCTCTGTGTTGAAAGCCTGCGGTGTTGGTGCTTGCGGTGTTGAAGCCTGCGGTGCTGGTGGCCGCCGGCCTTCTCGACCGGCATGTATCAAATCATATACGATCTGGGCAGGCGGCACAACGGCGGCACAACGTGGGCAAACGGCGGGGCAGGGGATCAGCGTTTCCGCCGCTCCCCTGCCCCGTCATTGCCGTCTGCCCTAGTCGCGGGCGGACACCCCGAGGTGCACCCCGCGCGTCTCCTTGACCACGGAGACCGCGGCGAAGGAGATGGCGGCGAGCACCATGATGTAGATGCCGATCGAGGGCGACCAGCTGGTCTCATCGAGCAGCAGCTGGGCGATCAGGGGGGCGAAGGCCCCGCCGAGAATGGCCCCGAGGGCGTAGCCGATCGACACGCCGGAGTAGCGCACGTGGGCCGGGAACATCTCGGCATAGAGCGCGGCCTGCGGGCCGTAGGACAGGCCGAGGCCGACCGCGAGCACGACCAGGGCGACCGCGAACAGGACGATGTTCTTCGTGTCGATCAGCAGGAACATCGGGATGGCCCAGGCGAAGAGCCAGGCGTAGCCGATCTGGAAGGTGCGGATGCGGCCGATCCGGTCAGACAGGATCCCGCCGAACATCGTGGCCGCCAGCCAGAAGACCGCAGCGACCGTGCTCGCCAGCAGCACCGGGGAGCGCTCCATGCCGAGGCCGCCGGCCTCGGCCGGCTTCGTGGCGTAGGAGGAGAAGAAGGCGATCAGCAGGTAGCCGGCGGCGTTGTTGGCGATGAAGATGAGGGCGGTGAGCACGACCTGGCGCCAGTTGTGCGCGAAGAGTTCCTTCAGTGGTGCGGCGGATTCCTTCTTGCGCTCCTGGAGTTCGGTGAAGACCGGGCTCTCGTTGACGGAGCGACGGATGATGTAGCCGATCCCGATCAGGACGACGGACAGGAGGAACGGGATCCGCCAGCCCCAGGCGAGGAATGCCTCCTCGGTCATCGAGTTGGTCACGACGAGCATGACTCCGGTGGCGAGGATGAGCCCGGACGGCACGCCGATCTGCGGGTAGGCGCCGAAGAAGCCGCGCTTGTTGTCCGGCGCGTGCTCGACCGACATGAGTGCGGCGCCGCCCCACTCGCCACCGGCGGAGAAGCCCTGCAGGATGCGCAGCAGGATGAGCAGCAGCGGAGCCGCGACACCGATTTGCGCGTAGGTCGGCAGCACGCCGATGAGCACGGTCGACGCGCCCATCATCACGAGGGTGACCACGAGCATGGCCTTGCGGCCGAGCCGGTCGCCGAGGTGCCCGGCGACGATCGCGCCGAGCGGGCGGAACAGGAAGCTGATCCCGATCGACGCCCAGGCGACGAGCTGGGCGAGTGCGGCGTTGTCGCTGCCGAGCGGGGCGAAGTAGAGGCCGGCCAGTACGAGGCCGGCGGCCTGCGCGTAGATGAAGAAGTCGTACCACTCGATCGTGGTCCCAACCATGGTGCCGACGAGGACGCGTCGTTCCTCGAGTCGTTTCGCGTTCGTCGTCGTTGGTTCATGCGTCAGAGCCATGGAATACTCCCTTGTATTCGGTGCGGGGAAAGTCGAGCGGTGGTGCACGGGCGGTGCCCAGATGGTGCGTCACGATCTGCGAGGACCATATCACAAATCGTATATTATGTGTGGCAGGGGGCCGAACCGACGCGGGACCGTGACCTGCGCGCCTGGCCGGGCTAGCGCATCCGTGCCGCGATCGCCGCGGCGGCGAGGCCGAGCCGGGCGCCGAGCTCGGCGGGCTCACGCGCCCCGGCCAGGTAGACCACGGCGAGGGCGGCGGGCGGTTCGCCCGGCACGGACAGCGGAACGGCGACGGAGGCCAGGCCGGGGATGACCTCGTCGTGGCTCGTCGCGAAACCCGGGGCGCCGAGGGCGGAGGCCTCCGCCCGCCGGCCGGCGTCGCCGCCGAGCTCGGCCCACTGGGCTGAGGAGAGCAGCGACTGGATGGCGATCCCCGGCGCACCGGCGGCGAGCGGATGCCGCGTCC
The DNA here is from genome assembly GCF_004402705.1 of Cryobacterium mannosilyticum. Taxonomy (NCBI): domain Bacteria; kingdom Bacillati; phylum Actinomycetota; class Actinomycetes; order Micrococcales; family Microbacteriaceae; genus Cryobacterium; species Cryobacterium mannosilyticum. The sequence continues at coordinate 97,126 of NZ_SOFM01000050.1, forward strand.
CCGGCCGCTGGGCCACCGTCGCGTGCGCCTGCCGGGGCTCGACGCTGACGAGGGTGACGACCTCGACCCGGTCGAGCACGGCGATGAAGGCCGTCATCCCGAACTCGTTCGCGACGCTGGTCAGCTCGGGCAGCGCCGCGGCCTGCAGGTCGCGGGACACCCCGCGGGCGAGCGCGGCCATCCGGGGGCCCAGGCGCACGGCGCCGGCGGCGTTCCGCACCACGACGCCGTGGTCCTCGAGGGTGCGGAGAATCCGGTAGGCGATCGACCGGTGCACGCCGAGGGCGGCGGCGACCTCGGCGATGGTGAGCGGGGAGTCGGCGTCGGCCAGGATCTCGAGCACGCGGATGCCGCGGGAGAGGGTCTGCGAGTGCGGCGCGGCGCTCGCGCCGGCCTGGCTGGGTTGCATCGACACGTCGCCATTCTCGCATCCGCCTCCCCGGCGAGGTCTCGGGTGCCGCTAACTCAGGAGAATGACGGGACGGCGAGTCGGCGGCCGGACTGGTCCGCGGGCGGCGATCGGTCGGCCAGGCAGTCTTCCTGAGTTGGCCCCGCGCCGCAGCGACCCGGAGCGGAGGGTGGGCTGCGCCGGGCAACCGGACGCGGGCGGGGGTGTGCGCGCGGTCGTGCGCCGGCCCGCCGCAGCCGTGCGCCGAGAATCAACACGGACCGGGTGGACCGGCCTAGCGTGGTGCTCAATGAGCGCGATCTGGGTCTCCGTCTGCCTGGCCGCCGCCGCCGGTGCGGCCGGCCTCGCTGCCGTCTGCGCGCTCGCGGCGCTCCGCACGCCGGGGCGCAGCGCCGCGGCGGCACCGGCCATGGTGGTGATGGCGGCGTCCACGTTCGACATGGTCCGGCCGGATGCCCACCTGCTCAGCCCCCTGGCCTGGGCCGCTCTGCTGGTCGGGGCGGCCCTCCTCGCACTGCTGGACCGGCGCCGACGGGTCGCGGCGGCGCACCACGCGGCGGCGCTGCTGCTGATGGCCGTGATGTGGGCCGGGATGCTGCCGGGCACGGCGGCGGGTGGTGGCGCCGACGGCGGGAATGCGGCGGCCGCGTCAGCGCCCGGGCTGTCGGCCGCCGGGGCGTCGGTATCGGCCGCCGGCACGGCGGTGTCCGCGGCCGGGCATTCCGGGCACGGGCCGGCGTGGACCGGCGGCGCGGTGCTGCTGGGCTGGCTGGTGGTGGCGGCATCCGTCGCCCTGGCGGCCGCCGCCGTGCGCGCCGTGCGCGCGGCGAAACACCGCGCCGGGTGGCGGGGAGCCGGTGTTGCTGACAGGCTGGAGGCGACCCAGCAGGTGAGCATGGCGCTGGCGATGGCCGCCATGGCCGCCGGCATGCTCCTGCCGCTGCCCTGGGGGTGAACCCGGGCTGCTGCCCCGACCACGTTGCCTTGGATAGAATTCGACCGTCGCTCGACGGGCACACACAAGTATGGGAGACCCTATGACGCATGTCACCGAAGCCGAACTGCTCCAGCACGTACCCAACGAGCTGTTCATCAACGGGAAATGGGTGCCCGCCGCCGACGGGGCCACCCTGACCGTGCACGACCCGGCCACCGGCAAGGTCATCAAGACGATCGCCGACGCGGGCGTCGCGGATGGCGCGGCCGCCCTCGACGCGGCCGTCGCAGCGCAGGCCGGCTGGGCGGCCACCCCGCCCCGGGTGCGCGGGGAGATCCTGCGCCGGGCCTTCGACCTGCTGCAGGAGCGCAAGCAGGAGTTCGCCCTGCTGATGACCATCGAGATGGGCAAGCCGCTCGCCGAAGCGTACGGCGAGGTGGCCTACGGCGGCGAGTTCCTGCGCTGGTTCAGCGAGGAGGCCGTGCGCGTCACCGGCCGCTACGGCACCAACCCGGAGGGCACCGGGCGGATGATCGTCTCCCAGCACCCGGTCGGGCCGTGCTTCCTGATCACCCCGTGGAACTTCCCGCTCGCGATGGCGACCCGCAAGATCGCCCCGGCGCTCGCCGCGGGCTGCACCGTCGTGATCAAGCCCGCCGAACTGACCCCGCTGACCACCCTGTTCTTCGTGCGGCTGCTCGAGGAGGTTGGTCTGCCGGCCGGGGTCGTCAACGTGATCACGACCTCGACGTCGGCCGCGGTGTCCGGGCCGATCATCGCCGACCCGCGCCTGCGCAAGCTCAGCTTCACCGGGTCGACGCCGGTCGGGCAGAAGCTGATCCAGCAGTCCGCCCAGGGCGTGCTGCGCACCTCGATGGAGCTCGGCGGCAACGCCCCGTTCGTCGTCTTCGAAGACGCCGACCTGGACAAGGCCGTCGCCGGCGCGATCGCCGCGAAGTTCCGCAACGTGGGCCAGGCCTGCACCGCGGCGAACCGGTTCATCGTGCACGAGTCCATCGCCGACGAATTCGCGCGCCGGGTCACCGAGAAGGTCGCCGACTTCACGGTCGGCCGCGGCACAGAGGACGGCGTCACCATCGGCCCGCTGATCAACCAGGCCGCCATCGACAAGGCCGACACGCTCGTCCAGGACGCGCTCGGCAGGGGGGCGACGCTGCTGACCGGCGGGTCCGCCATCGCCGGGCACGGAACCTTCTACCAGCCCACGGTGCTCTCGGGCGTCGCGCCGGGCAGCGACATCCTGCGTGAAGAGATCTTCGGGCCGGTGCTGGCGATCTCCACGTTCGGCGACGAGGACGAGGCCGTGCGGCTCGCCAACGACACCGAGTACGGGCTGGTCGGCTACGTGTTCACCCAGGACCTGGCCCGCGGGCACCGGATGATCGAACGCCTGCACACGGGCATGATGGGCCTGAATGTCGGCGTGCTCTCCAACGCGGCGGCGCCGTTCGGCGGGGTCAAGCAGTCCGGCCTGGGCCGCGAGGGTGGGCTCGAGGGCATCCACGAGTACCTCTCGACCAAGTACACGCTCCTGCCCGATCCCTTCCTCGACTAGGAGGGCGCCGCCCCCTGCCCCGGTCCCCACCGACCCATCGACCGGCCGTGCACGGGAGCGGGGGGCTAACTCAGGAGAACTGCGGCAGCATCCGGGATTCGACGCACTGGTCCGGGGCCGGGTTGCCCGTCTGTTCCCGGATCCCCTGAGTTGGCCACCGTTGCGCCCGCTCGGGCCGGGGCCGGCGGGCCCGCGGCTAGACTTTGCGGATGCCCGTCATCGAGATCAGCGACCTCAGCGATCCGAGGCTGGTCGACTACGCCCATCTGACCGATGTCGCCCTGAAGAAGGCGCGTGGAACCGAGCACGGCCTGTATATAGCCGAATCGGCATTGGTTCTGCAGCGTGCGCTGCGGGCCGGGCATCGGCCGCGGTCGGTGCTGGCGCTCGGCAACACCGTCGACGAGGCGCGCGCTCTCGTCGGCGAGGACGTGCCCGTTTTCGTCGGCCCGGGCGAGCTGCTCGCGGAGCTGACCGGGTACATCCTGCACCGCGGGGTGATCGCGGCGATGCACCGGCCCGAGCTTCCGGCCCCCGACGTCCTGCTCGCCGGCGCCCGCCGGATCGTCATCCTCGAGAACGTGTCGGACCCCACCAACGTCGGCGCGATCTTCCGCTCGGCCGGCGCGATCGGTGCGGATGCGATCCTGGTCACGCCGCGCTGCTCCGACCCGTTCTATCGCCGGGCGATCCGGGTGTCGATGGGCACCGTGCTGCAGGTGCCGTGGACCCGGGTCGGCGACTGGCCGAGCACCCGCGCCCTGCTGGACCGGCACGGTTTCCACGTGGCAGCCCTCGCCCTGGCCGAGGATGCCGTGAGCCTGCGCGACTTCCGCGGCGCCGAGCACGAGCGGCTGGCCCTGCTGCTCGGCGCGGAGGGTGAGGGGCTCACCGGCGACGCGCTCGCGACATCCGACAGCATCGTGCAGATCCCGATGAAGCACGGCATCGACTCGCTCAATGTGGCCGCGGCCAGTGCCGTCGCCATGTGGGCGCTCTCCGGCTGACCGGCCCCCGGCTGACCGGCCCTGGCTGACCGGCCCTGGCCGACCGGCCCTGGCCGACCCCGCCCTTGGCTGACCCGCGGCCGACCCGCCCCAGCCGACCCGCGGCTCCTGACGCCCGAGTAGGCACAACCCCCGTGGCTAATTCAGGAATTCCGGGGGGCGGCCGCGTCCGCGCCCCCGGACCAGTGCGGCGGTGCGCGGATGCCGCGCCGGATCTCCTGAGTTGGCCACACTCGCGGGGCGGGTCGGCAGGGGGCGACGCGCGCGGACGACGCGGCGTCGGCGCGGAAGCCTAGGCTGAGGGCATGAGCAATGATGCTGTCATCGTCGATGTCGTGCGCACCGCGTCCGGCCGGGGCAAGCCGGGGGGTGCCCTCTCGGGTGTGCACCCGGCCGACCTGCTGGCCGGCGTGCTGCGCGAACTGGTCAGCCGTAACGGCCTCGACCCGGCGCTCGTCGAGGATGTGATCGGCGGCTGTGTCAGCCAGGTCGGCGAACAGAGCTACAACGTGGTGCGCACGGCACTGCTGAGCGCGGGGTTCCCCGAATCCGTGCCGGGGACCACCATCGACCGGCAGTGCGGCTCGAGCCAGCAGGCCGCAGCCTTCGCCGCGCAGGCGGTCATGTCCGGCAGCTGCGACGTGGTCATCGCCTGCGGCGTCGAATCGATGAGCCGGGTGCCGCTGGGCTCCTCGCTCGGCGCGAGGCCGAGGCCGGGGCAGGACCCCGGCACCGAGGGTCCCGGCCTGGACCCGCACGGCGCCCTGATGCACGCCCGCTACCCGCAGGGCCTGGTCAACCAGGGGGTCTCGGCCGAACTGATCAACCAGCAGTGGCGGCTCGGCCGCGGCGAGCTGGATGCCTTCGCCGCCCGCTCGCACCGACTCGCCGCCGCCGCGGCCGACCGCGGCGACTTCGACGGGGAGCTCCGGCCGACGACCCTCCCCGACGGCCGGGTCGTCACCGAGGACGAGACCATCCGCCCCGGCACCACCCTCGACTCCCTCGCCGCACTGCCGCCGGCGTTCCGCACCGACGCGCTGGCCGCCCGGTTCCCGAAGCTCGACTGGCACATCACCGCGGGCAACTCCTCGCCGCTCACCGACGGGGCCTCCGCGGCGTTGATCATGAGCGCGAAGCGGGCCGCCCGGCTCGGGCTCAACCCGCGGGCGCGGTTCCACAGCTTCGCGGTCACCGGGAGCGACCCGAAACTCATGCTGACCGGGGTGATCCCGGCGACCCGGCGCATCCTCGAACGCTCCGGCCTCGGCATCGACGACCTCGACGCCTACGAGGTCAACGAGGCGTTCGCCAGCGTCCCGCTCGTCTGGCTGCGCGAGATGGGCGCCGACCCGGCCCTGCTCAACCCGCGCGGCGGCGCAATCGCCCTCGGGCACGCGCTCGGCTCGTCCGGCACCCGGCTGCTCGGCACCCTGCTCAACCACCTCGAACTCACCGGCGGGCGGTGGGGCCTGCAGACCATGTGCGAGGGCGGCGGCATGGCCAACGCCACCATCATCGAGAGGCTCTGATGCGCATCGACGGATGCTCCGCGCTCGTCACCGGCGCGGCATCCGGCCTCGGCCTGGCGACCGCCCGCGCTCTCGCCGCGGCCGGCGCGGCGGTCGTGCTGCTCGACCTGCCCGGCTCCGCGGGAGAGCAGGCCGCCGCCGCGCTCGGCGGCCCGGCCCGGTTCGTCGCCGGGGACGTCACCCGCGCCGAGGACGTGCAGGCCGCCGTCGACGCGGCGACCGGGCTCGGACCGCTGCGGATCGTGGTCAACTGCGCGGGCATCGCCCCCGGGCACCGCACGGTCGGCCGGGACGGACCGCTGCCGCTCGACGACTTCGACCGGGTGATCCGGATCAACCTCGTCGGCACCTTCAACGTGATCCGACTGGCCGCGGCCGCGATCCAGGCGACCGACCCGGTCGGCGCCGCGGGCATCGGCTCGGGTGCGGGCTCCGGCACCGGCACCGGCACCGGCACCGGCACCGGCACCGGCATCGACACAGCCGAGGCCGTCGTGTCGCACCCCGGCGGGCCGGCCGGCATCCCGGAGCGCGGCGTGATCATCAACACGGCCTCCGTCGCGGCCTTCGACGGGCAGATCGGGCAGGCCGCCTACGCGGCGTCGAAGGGCGGGGTCGCCGCGATGACCCTGCCGCTCGCCCGTGAGTTCGCGCGCTCGCTGATCCGGGTGGTCGCCATCGCACCCGGCATCTTCGACACCCCGCTGCTGCAAGGGCTGCCGGAGAGCGTGCGCGAGTCGCTCGCGGCATCGGTACCCCACCCGGCCCGGCTGGGCGACCCGGCCGACTTCGCCGCGCTGGTGCGGCACATCGTGGAGAATCCGATGCTCAACGGCGACACGATCCGGCTCGACGGCGCCATCCGGATGCCCCCGCGCTGACCCGATAGCCGCCCGCGCCGTGTCCGCGCCGTATCCGTGACGTGATCGCGCCGTGTCCGCGGATGCCGCGGCCAGGCCTCAGCGGGTGAGCGCGCCACTTGCGCCGTTCCGCGCCAGGTGCACCAGGAGCGTCGCGGCGGAAGTGGAGCGCTCGGCACCGTGGAGGCCGGCAGCGTCAGGCCGGGACGGACGGCTGCTGCTGCGTGATGCAGTGGATGCCGCCGCCGCGCGCGAACAGCGGCCGCGCCTCGACCGCGACCACGCTCCGGCCGGGGTAGGCGGCGGCAAGGATCTCCCGTGCGGCCTCGTCGGCGCGTTCCTCGCCGAAACTGCAGGCGATCACACCCCCGTTCACCACGAGGTGGTTGACGTAGCTGTAGTCCACGAACCTCTCCGAATCGCGCAGCACGGCCGGGGCGGGCAGGTCGACGATCGTCCAGGGGGTGCCCGCGGCATCCGTCGACTCGGCGAGCACCCGCCGCAGCTCCCGGCTGACCTGGTAGTCGGGATGCGCCGGGTCGTCCTGCGAATGCACCAGCAGCGTGCCGGGGGACGGGATCGCCGCGACGATGTCCACGTGGCCCCGGGTGCCGTAGCGCTCCTGGTCCCGGGTGAGCCCGCGCGGCAGCCAGACCACGTGGGTGGCCCCGATCGTGCGCGCGAGCTCGGCCTCGACCGCGGCCCGGTCGGCGAGCGGGTTGCGCCCGGGGTCGAGCTGCACGCTCAGGGTGGCCAGCACCGTGCCCAGCCCGTCGACCTGGATGCCGCCGCCCTCGTTCACGAGCGACGAGGGGATGCCCGTGGCCCCCGACAATCCCGAGACCAGGCGGCCGATCTCGGCGTCCTTGCCCCAGCGCGCCCAGTCCTGGCCGCCCCAGCCGTTGAACGTCCAGTCCACCGCGCCGAGCGTGCCGGCGCCGGGCCCAGCGGCGCCGGGCCCAGCCTCGCCGAGCACGAAGCTCGGGCCGATGTCGCGCATCCACGCGTCGTCGAGCGGCGCCTGGACGATCTCGACCGCCGCGGACAGGTAGCGGCGGGCCGCGTCGGCCTCGGCCGGGTCGACGACCATCGTGACCGGCTCGAACTCGAGCACGGCGTGCGCCACGTCGGCCCAGGCCTGGCGGGCCTCCGCGGCCGAGCCGGCGTCGTCGCCCAGGGTGTAGGCCGACGCGGGGAATGCCATCCAGACGCGGTCCTGCGGTGCCGTCTCCGCAGGCATCCGCCAGGTCACGACCGGGCCCCGGCTGCCGCGTCGATGCCCGTGGGGGACCCCGCCGCGCCGAACGGGCGCGCCCGGTCGACCGGCGCCGTGAGCCCGGCATAGCTGTCGGGCCGGCGGGTGCCGAGGAACGGGAAGAGCGCGAGCCACTCCTCCCGCTGGGCCAGGTCGAGGTCGGCCACCAGCACGACCGACTCGTCCCGCGGCGCCTGCACGAGCACGCGGCCGTACGGGTCGGAGATGAACGACGAGCCGTAGAAGGTGAGGTCGCCCTCGTCGCCGTGCCGGTTCGGCACGACCATGAACAGGCCGCTGGTGATGCCGTTGGCCACGATCACGTGCTGCCAGATCGGCTGGGTGTCGAAGGCCGGGAACCCCGGCTCGGAGCCGATCGCCGTCGGGTAGACCAGCAGCTGCGCGCCGGCCAGGCCGTACAGCCGCGACACCTCGGGGAACCACTCGTCCCAGCAGGTGGGCAGGCCCAGGCGGGCGCCGTCGAGCTCGTCCGGCGCGTAGACCGGGTAGGCGTCCTCCGCCGGGCCCGGCCGGAACCAGGTGTCCTCGTAGTAGCCCTCGGTGACGGGGATGTGCAGCTTGCGGGTGCGGCCGAGCAGCGTGCCGGCCGGCGAGACCAGGATCGCGGTGTTGTAGCCGCGCGGGTCGGCCGGGGCGTCGGAGTCGTCCGGGCGTTCGTAGAGCGAGGCGTGCACGACGACGCCGTGCTCGCGGGCCTGGGCCGCCGCGAAGGCGAACGTCGGCCCGGTCAGCAGGTCCTCGGCGCCGAGCTTGGGGACGCCCGTGGCCCGCTCGTTGCCGGGGTAGCGGGAGAGCGTCAGCTCGGGCAGGAACACGACCCGGGCGCCCTCCGCGGCGGCCAGACGGATGCCGTCGGCCAGCTCCGCGGTGAGCGCCGCCCGGTCCGCGTGCCACCGATGCTGCACGAGCGCGACCCGCAGCGGGGGCGAGACCGCGGGGGCGACGCGGGTGAGCGGAACGGCGATGCCGGGGGCAAGGATGAGGCGCATGAGTTCTCCGGTGGGGCTGCGGGGATTAGTTGATCGTGCGATCAACAAGGTAGAAGCAAAGCTATATACACTGAGGTTCCATGTCAACCGTCCAGAGCGAACCTCGGCCAGGCGCCCGCCGCAAGTCGCCGGCCGACCGCGCGGCGGAGATCGCCGGAGCGGCCCGGGAGATCGCCCTGGCCGACGGCCTGGCCGGCATCACCCTGCGCGGCGTCGCCGCCCGGATCGGGGTGACCCCTGCACTGGTCAGCCACTACCAGCCGAGCATGGATGTGCTGGTCGCCGACACCTTCGGCGCCATCGTCTCGGCCGAAATCGGCGAGGTCGCCGAGGAGCTGGCGCCGTGCCCGAGCACGGTTGCCGCGCTCGGCGCCCTGATCGACTCCCTGCTCGGACCGGAGCGCAGCCCGGTCACCGCGCTCTGGCTGGATGCCTGGAGCCTCGGCCGGCGCACCCCGGCGCTCGCCGTCGAGGTCGGCGTGCAGATGGATGCCTGGCAGGCCTTCGTCTCGGGGCTCCTCCGCTCGGGGGTCGCCGCCGGCGAGTTCACCGCCGCCGATCCCGACGCGGTCGCCTGGCAGCTGCTCGGCATCATCGACGGGCTGAACGCCCACGCCATCGTGCGCTACGGCCATGCCGGGTCGCTGCGCGGGCTCGTGCGCACGGTCGCCGAACACGAACTCGGCCTGTTCGCCGGGGCGCTCGGCTCCACGACACGCACCTCGACGAACTCGTCGATGAATTAGGGTAGGCTTACCTAATACCGCGGGCGATGCCCGCACGACAGATGGGGCACGCGACACGATGAGACTGACACGCAGATGGGCCATGATTGCCGGCATCGCCGGAGTGACCGTGCTGGGCGCCACCGCCTGCAGTGGGAACGGCGCGGCATCCGGCCCTGAGGCATCGTCCGGCGGCAAGCCGTCCGGCTCGATCACCGTCTACAACGCGCAGCACGAGGAGCTCACCCAGGCCTGGGCCGACGAGTTCACGAAGGAGACCGGGGTGAAGGTCACCCTGCGCAACGGCGACGACTCCGAGCTCGGCAACCAGCTCGTGCAGGAGGGGTCGGCATCGAAGGCCGACGTCTTCCTCACCGAGAACTCCCCGGCGATCAGCCTCGTCGACAACGCCGGGCTCTTCACCGCGGTCGATGCCGACACGCTCGCCCAGGTGCCCGCACAGTTCCAGCCGAGCTCCGGCAACTGGACCGGCATCGCCGCCCGCTCGACCGTGTTCGCCTACAACCCGGCCCTGCTCACCGAAGACCAGCTGCCCGCGTCGCTGCTCGACCTGGCCGACCCGAGCTGGAAGGGCCGCTGGGCCGCCTCCCCGTCGGGCGCCGATTTCCAGGCCATCGTCAGCGCCATGCTCGCAGTCAAGGGCGAGTCGGCGACGAGCGCCTGGCTCACGGCGATGAAGAGCAACACCGTCGTCTACAAGGGCAACAGCACGGTGATGAAGGCCATCAACGCGGGCGAGATCCCCGGCGGCGTGATCTACCACTACTACTGGTTCGGCGACCAGGCCGGCACGGGCGAGAACAGCGACAGCACCAAGCTGCACTACTTCAAGAACCAGGACCCGGGCGCCTTCCTCAGCCTCTCCGGCGGCGGCGTGCTGAAGTCCAGCCCCAACCCGGTGGCTGCGCAGGCGTTCCTCGCCTTCATCACCGGCAAGGCCGGCCAGACCATCCTGCAGACCGGCACCTCGTTCGAATACCCCATCGCCGACGGGGTCAGCGCGAACCCCGCGCTCCTGCCGATCAGCGACCTCGACGCGCCGAAGATCGACCCGTCGAAGCTGAACAGCACCAAGGTCACCGATCTGATGACCCAGGCCGGGCTTCTGTAAACTCGATAGTGATGTCCGTCACCCTGCCACCCGCGAGCCCGGCGCCCGAGCGCCCGGATCCGGCGTCCCTCCGCCCGGCCGGGCCGGCGGCCGACGCGGGTCCGGAGCGCACGGATGCCGTCGGCCGGGTGGGCCGGTGCCCCTCCCCGTTCATCGTCGCCGTGGCGTGCACGGTCTCGCTGCTCGGACTGCTCCCGCTCGGCTATGTCATCGTCACCGGGATCCTCACCGGCTGGCCTGAACTCTCGGCGCTGGTGTTCCGGCCCCGGGTCGGCGAGCTCCTGGTCAACACGGTAGGCCTGGTCCTGATCACGGTGCCGCTCTGCGCGGCGATCGGGGTCGGCGCGGCCTGGCTGGTCGGCCGCACCTCGCTGCCCGGCGCGCGCGTCTTCGCCGTGCTGCTCGCGGCGCCGCTCGCCGTTCCGGCGTTCGTGAACAGCTACGGCTGGGTGAGCGCCATCCCGTCGCTGAACGGTCTCTGGTCGGGCGTCCTGATCGCCACCCTCTCCTACTTCCCCCTGGTCTACCTGCCCTGCGCGGCGGCGCTCCGGCGGCTGGACCCCACCGTGGAGGAGGCGGCCGGTTCGCTCGGCAGCGGGGCATGGGGCGTCTTCTTCCGGGTGATCCTGCCCCAGCTGCGCCTGCCGATCCTCGGCGGGTCTCTGCTGGTCGGCCTGCACCTGCTCGCCGAGTACGGCGCCTTCGCGATGGTGCGCTTCGACACCTTCACCACGGCCATCGTCGAGCAGTACCGGTCCACCTTCAACGGCCCGGCGGCGAACGCCCTCGCCGGCGTGCTCGTGCTCTGCTGCCTCTTCCTCCTCGTCGGCGAGTCCGGTGCGAGGGGCCGGGCCCGCTACGCCCGGATCGGCTCCGGCGTGGCCCGCCCCGCCCCGCGCCGTTCCCTCGGCCGGTTCACGCCGCTCGGCTACCTGGTGCTCGGCGGGCTGTTCGTGCTCTCGATCGGCGTGCCGTTCACCAGCGTGCTCCGCTGGCTGGTGCAGGGCGGCCCCGCGGTCTGGGCCGACGGAGTCGTCGGCGAAGCCTTCCTGCAGACCGTCGGCTACGGCCTGATCGGCGCTGTCGCCACCTGCCTGCTCGCCTTCCCGATCGCGTTCCTCGCCGTACGCTACCCCAGTCGGCTCGCCCGCGGCCTCGAGTCGGTCAACTACCTCACCAGCTCCCTGCCCGGCATCGTGACGGCGCTCGCCCTGGTGACGGTGAGCATCCGTTTCGTGCAGCCGCTCTACCAGTCCGTGGTGCTGGTGATCGCGACCTATCTGCTGATGTTCCTGCCGCGGGCGCTCGTGAACCTGCGGGCCGGGCTCGCCCAGGTGCCGGTGGGCCTGGAGGAGGCCGCCCGGTCGCTCGGCAAGCACCCGATCGGCGCGTTCCTGAGCGTCACCGCCCGCTTCTTCGCCCCGTCCGCGCTCGCCGCCGGCGCGCTCGTCTTCCTCGGGATCGTCACCGAGCTGACGGCCACCCTGCTGCTCGCCCCGAACGGCACCCGCACCCTGGCGATCCAATTCTGGTCGAAAGTGAATGACATCAACTACGTCGGCGCCGCCCCCTATGCCCTGCTGATGATCGCACTCAGCCTCCCCGTGACCTACCTCCTGTTCGCCCGCTCCCGCCTGACGAGCGTCTCGTGACCGACGTGGACCTGGCCAGTGCGGCCGAGGGTGCGGCCGCCGGTGTGGCCGCCGGTGCGGCAGCCGGTGCGGCCGAGGGTGCGGGTGCGGGCGCAGCGGCCGAGCGGATGCCGGCCGGCCGGGCCGCGATCGAGCTCGCCGGGGTCAGCAAGAGCTTCGGCGGCACGACCATCCTCGACCGGGTCTCCCTGACCGTGCCGGAGGGCAGCCGCACGGTCATCGTCGGCTCCTCCGGGTCCGGCAAGACCACGCTGCTCCGCCTGATCAGCGGATTCGAGCTTCCGGATGCCGGCACGATCACCGTCAACGGCCGCCTGGTCGCCGGTCCCGGCGCCCAGGTCGCGGCGCACCGGCGCGAGATCGGCTACGTCGCCCAGGACGGCGCCCTGTTCCCGCACCTCACGGTCGGGCAGAACATCGCGTTCGGCCTCGGCCCGGCCCTCCGCGGCGGCACCCGCCGGGAGCGCAAGAAGGCCGTCGCCGAACTCCTCGGCATGGTCTCGCTCGACCCGGGCTTCGCCGACCGCCGCCCCGACGAGCTCTCCGGCGGCCAGCAGCAGCGCGTCGCCCTGGCCCGCGCGCTCGCCCGCCGCCCGAAGGTGATGCTGCTCGACGAACCGTTCTCCTCCCTCGACGCCGGGCTGCGCGCCGCCACCCGCGACATCGTCGCCGACACCCTCGAGCGCGCCGGGATCACCACGGTGCTCGTCACCCACGACCAGGCCGAGGCAATGAGCTTCGCCCACCAGCTCGCGGTGCTCCGCGACGGCCACCTCGGCCAGGTCGGTTCGCCGCGGGAAGTCTACTGGCGGCCGGTCGACCTGTTCACCGCCCGGTTCCTCGGCGACGCCGTCGTGCTGCCGGCCAGCATCGGTGACGGGGTCGCCAGTTGCGCCCTCGGCCAGGTCAGCGTCGCCCCGACCACCCTGCACGGGGATGCCTGCATCATGCTCCGCCCCGAGCAGATCGTGGTGGAGCCCTGCGACGCCGACGGAACCGGCACGGGAGCCTGCACCGGCCAGGTCGAGGCGGTCGACTTCTACGGAGCCGAGGTGCAGCTGGCCGTGCGGCTGCACGTGCCCGGCAGCCCGGAGACCATCGTGCACGTGCGGCAGCACGGCACCACCGGCACCGTCGTCGGCAGCCGGGTCAGCCTCCGGGCACGCGGCACGGCCACGGCGTTCGCGGCGGCCGCGCTCGCTACGGCGCACCGGCATCCGTCGCCGCCCGCCGCTCGCTGACCCAGCCCGCTCGCTGACCCAGCCCGCCCGCTGACCCATCCCGCCCGCTGACCCAGCCCGCGCTGCGGCCTGCCCGCACTCCGGGCTCGGCGAAAAGCTCTTGCCTAGCCCCGGATGGGGGTGTTACACTCTCGCGTGGGAGCGCTCTCACGCTGTTGTCTCAGCCGCAAACCGGAGCCCGCGACCTCCACAGAGAGCAGGACGAGCAATGTCGCTATCCATTTTCCGAACGGGGCAGGTTGCCCCAAGGCCTCCGATCGGGAGGCCTTCTCGCCTCCGCACGCGGCTGGTTGCCGGCGCCGTTGCCGTGCTGCTGGGCGTCCTGACTGCCGGAACAGGGCTGGTCCCCGATGCGGCCTTCGCCGCGCCGGCCAAGCCGCCGCCCGTGGCCGCCCCGGACTTCGGCCCGAACGTCAAGATCTTCGATCCCAGCATGCCCGTAGCCGACATCCAGGCCACGGTCGATGCCATCAGGGACACCCAGGTCAATGACGAAATGGGAACGAACCGTTATTCCCTCCTGTTCAAGCCGGGCATCTACGGCAGCGCCGAGAAACCCCTCATCATTCAGGTCGGTTATTACACCGAGGTGGCGGGCCTGGGCGCTTCACCGACGGATGTCACAATCAACGGCCACGTCGACGTCTACAACCGGTGCCGGCCGGAGACGGGCTGCTTCGCCCTGGACAGCTTCTGGCGTTCGGTGTCGAACCTCACGATCAACGTCACGGGCGGGGACGGCTGCCGGGCGGGAACCAACTTCTGGGCTGCATCGCAGGCCTCGCCGATGCGTCGGGTGAACATCACCGGCGGCAAACTATCCCTGATGGACTACTGCACCGACGGACCGCAGTACGCCAGCGGCGGCTTCATCGCCGATTCCAAGACCGGCGACATCATCAACGGCTCCCAGCAGCAGTATCTGGTGCGGGACAGCAGCATCGGTGCCTGGTCGAACGGGGTCTGGAACCAGGTGTTCGCCGGAGTGCAGGGCGCCCCCGCGCAGTCCTACCCCGACCCGCCGTACACCACCCTCGCCAAGAGCCCGGCCAGCAAGGAAAAGCCCTACCTCTTCATCGATTCCGCGGGCGCGTGGCAGGTCTTCATGCCGGCTCCCCGCACCAACTACACCGGAACCACCTGGGAGAACGGGCCCACGCCCGGTCGCGCGATCGCGCTGTCCAAGTTCTTCGTCGCCAAGCCGTCCGACTCGGTGTCCGCCATCAACAGCAAGCTCGCCAAAGGCCTGAACCTGCTATTCACGCCCGGGGTCTATGACGTCGACAAGACGATCACGGTCAAGAACGCGAACACCGTGGTGCTGGGCATGGGCCTGGCCACCTTGACGGCCGTGAACGGTGCCGTCGTGATGAGCACCGCCGACGTTCAAGGCATCGACATCGCCGGCATCACGATCGATGCGGGAACAATGAACTCACCGGTGCTGCTGAAAATCGGCACCAAGACGGGCCATCGGGGGACGACGAGTGCGGCCAACCCGACCGCCCTGCAGGACGTCTTCTTCCGCGTCGGGGGACCGCACGTGGGCAAGGCGACCGTCAGCCTGGAGGTCAACAACGACAACACCATCCTCGACGACATCTGGGCCTGGCGTGCCGATCACGGCAGGCCCGGCAGCGTCGGCTGGGACATCAACACCGGCCAGAACGGCGTCATCGTCAATGGCGACAACGTCACCGCCACCGGACTCTTCGTCGAGCACTACCAGCAGTACAACGTCATCTGGAACGGGGAGAACGGCAGAACAGTCTTCTTCCAGAACGAACTCCCCTATGACGCCCCCAACCAGGCAGCCTGGCAGCACGACGGCGTCCTCGGTTGGGCCGGCTACAAGGTCGCCGACACGGTCACCAAGAACGAGCTGTGGGGCGGTGGCAGCTACGTCTTCAACAACGTCGATCCCACCATCCACGCCTCGGTCGGTTTCGAGGTGCCCCGCAAGCCGGGCGTGAAGATGCACAACCTGCTGAGCGTCCAGCTCGGTGCCGGAACCCTTGACCACGTCATCAACGACAAGGGCCTGGCGGTGAACTCGGCCGGAGTCGGGATTCCCAGTTGCGTGGTCCTCTATCCCTCGGACGACGCTACGCCGCCCACGGTCGCCATCACCGATAACGTCGACGGCGACACGGCAACCGGCAAGGTCACCTTCACCTTCACCTTCAGCGAGGATGTCTGCAGCTTCACCGCCGACGACATCGTCGTCACCGGTGGCTCGAGGGGATCCTTCACCCGCGTGAATGCCAAAACGGCCACCCTGGTTGTGCCGCCCGCTGAGAACTCGAGTGGAACCATCAACGTGAGCATGGCCGAGGCCACGTTCACCGACCTGCCCGGCACGGCCAACACCGCGGCCGCCAGCGCCCAGCAGGGGTTCAACACGACAACCCCGCTGACGCTCGCAATCACGGACAATGTCCCGACCGCAACCGCGACCGGTGATGTGACGTTCGCGTTCGCGTTCAACAGGGACGTCGGCACCAGCTTCACCGCCGATGACATCGTGACCACCGGTGGCACCGACGGCGCGTTCGTTCGCGTCGATGCCACTCACGCGACCCTCGTGGTTTCGCCTCCGGCCGACTCGACGGGAACCGCCCGGGTCAGCGTGGCCGCGGGCACGTTCACGGATCTGGCCGGCAACGCGAACACCACCGCTACCGCCGCGCAGCAGGCCTACAACACGACCTCAACGCCGCCGCCGCCGCCGTCCTGGGCGATCACCTTCGATGACCCCGCGAAAACGTACACGTTGACCGATTTCGGTAACAACGGTGGCGCAGTCGTGGCCGACCCGGCCGGTGGCACGAACAAGGTCGCCACGGTGTCCAAGGCCGTCACGGCGTCGGCGACGGCGGGATCCACGGTGTCCACCGGTGCGAACTTGTCCGTCGACACCATCCCGTTCACGGCAACACAGACCCGGATGGCGATGCGGGTCTACAGCCCCGCTGCGGGCGTGCGGGTGCGGATCAAAGCCGAGAACGCCGCCAACCCGGGGCAGAACGTCGAGACGGATGCGTTCACCACAGTCGCCGGGGCGTGGGAGACCCTGACCTTCGACTTCGGTGACACGTCCACGCAC
>NZ_SOFM01000045.1:0-117848 GCF_004402705.1 Cryobacterium mannosilyticum
CCGGCGGCCGCGCGGGCTGTGCCGGCGGGGCAGTCGTCGCGTCGTCGCCGGCCCCGGTCGGCGGTGCCGCGGCGGCCGCACCCCCGCCGCTCGAGGGCGGCGCCGTCGCCGCTGCGTCGCCGTAGAACACGGTCCTCGCCGGGCTGCCGCTGCTCATGTTGCCGGCCGGATCCTGCTGCACGGCGCGCACCTGGTAGGAGCCGGCGGCGACTCCGCCGGCGGTGCAGCGCCAGACGCCCCCGGAGACCCGGGCCGTGCACACCGAATACGGCCCGGCGAAGACCGTGACGGTCGCGCCGTCCTCACCCGCACCCTCATAGCTGGCCCCGCTCAGCGGCACCCGCGCCGAGTCGGCGGGGGAGGCCAGCCCCGGGGCGGCGGGGGCGTCGACGTCGAACCGGAGCGTGACGGGGGCGCTGGAGTTGGAGGAGGAGGGCAGGCTGAACGAGGTCTGCTGCACCGCGGTCACGTCGACCGGGCCGCCGGCCAGGCCGCCGCCGAAGGTGCACGACCAGGCGCCGGCCCCGTCGGCGGTGGAGGTGCACCGTTGGCCGCTGCTCAACTCGGTGATGACGGATGCGTTCGGATAACCGTTCCCGCGTACGACGCCGTTCGAGGCGCCGCCGCCGGTGGGCCCGCCGCTGACGCTCGGCGCCGCGAGTACCGCGATGGTCTGCTCGGCAGCGAGGGCGGGTTGCCCGGTGACGACGACCCGCAGGGGCACGGACGGTCCGCTCGGCAGCGGCACTCGGGTGCAGGTCCAGGCGGTGGACGGGCCGGCGGCCACGATGCAGAGCGGGTCGTCGCCGGTGGGGGACAGCAGCTGGATCTCCTGGCCGGCCTCCCGGGTGCCGGACACCGTGGTGCTTCCGCTGCCGACGAAACTGCCGGCCTGCGGGCTGTCGATGGTCGGGGCGACCGCCGCGGCGGTGTCTCGCGGGGTCGGGGCCGGCGACGGGGTCGGCGTGGGCGCAGGGTCGGCCGGGACGGACTGCACGGCCCGCGGCTGGCCGGCTTGGGCGGGGGCCGCGGCGCACACTCCGAACCCCAGCACAAGCACCAGGCCGAGAGCGGATGCGGCGGCCCGGCGCGGGTTCGATCGGCGGCCCTGTCGCGCGTCCGTGAGGCGCGATACGGCGAAGCGAGACCGAAGCATGAATTCCCCCTGTCACCATTTCAGGGGTCATGGCCGCAAAAGTCAACATCAGTGACCCCGCGTGTCTCCGACGCGGCAGATTCGTTATCTCCGGGCATGGTGCATACTGACGTCAGGGTCGAACGTCCCGCTCCTTTTCGGCGAAGAGTGAGGTCTCTCATGGTTCCGGCCCGCCCCTTCCTGCCGTCCCGCCTGGGGCGCCCGGACGCCGGATGACCGGCGCCGGCGGAACCACGGTCGTCGCCGTCCTCGCCGAACCCACCCGGCGGGTGCCGGGCCGGTGGATCGCCGCCTTCGCCACGGCCTGGCTCGGCATCTGGATGGCTCAGCTCACCCCGATCCAGTTGCTGCTGCCCGCGCAGATCGACCGCCGGCTGCACCCGGAGCACTGGATCGACAGCGTCGTGGCGTTCGGTGTCATCTCCGGCATCGCCGGAGCCTGCGCCATCGTGGCCTATCCGCTGGCGGGGGCGCTCTCCGATCGCACCACGAGCAGGTTCGGCCGCCGCCGGCCCTGGATCGCCGGCGGGGCGGTGCTGTTCGCGGCGGCCCTGCTGCTGCTCGGCCTGCAGGTGACCCTCGTCGGCATCGGCGTGTGCTGGGCGCTGGCGCTCACCGGTTTCTGCGTGCTGACGGCCGCGCTCACCGCGACCATCTCCGACCAGGTCCCGGTGTCCCAGCGCGGATTCGTGTCGGGCTGGCTGTCCGCGCCGCAGGCCATCGGCACGATCCTGGGCCTGCTGCTGGTCACCATGCTGTTCACCGGCCAATTCGCCGGGTACGCGGTCGTGGCGGCGCTGCTGCTCTGTCTCACCATCCCGTTCCTGCTGCTGCCCGACGCGGTGTTGCCCGCCCGGCACGAGCGACTGACCCTTCGCGGGGTCGTGGAGGGCCTGTGGATCAGCCCGCGCGAGCATCCGGACTTCGGCTGGACCCTGCTCAGCCGGGTGCTCGTCAGTCTCGGGAACGCCCTCGGCACCACCCTGCTGCTGTACTTCCTGATGTTCGGGCTGGGCGACGCTGACGCCGAGGACGACCTGATCCTGCTGACGCTGGTCTACATGGTCTTCGTGATCGTGGCGTCGATCGGCTTCGGACGCCTGAGCGACGTGCTGAACCGGCGCAAGCTGTTCGTCTTCGTTGCGGCGGGGCTGCAGGGCGTCGCCGCGGTCATGCTCGCGTTCATCCCCGCGCTGCCCGCGGCGATGGTGGCCGCGGGAATCCTCGGCCTCGGCTATGGGGCCTTCCTGTCGGTCGACCAGGCGCTGGCCACCCAGGTGCTGCCCGACCCGGCCACGCGCGGCAAGGACCTCGGCATCATGAACATCGCCACCGCGGTGCCGCAGGCCGTCGCGCCGCTGCTCGGCGCGGGCGTCGTGGCGGCATTCGGCTTCCCGGGACTCTTCGTGCTGGCCGGGCTGTGCGCCTTCGCCGGGGCGATCGCCGTGGAGAAGGTCACGGCGGTGCGCTGATGGGCATCGACCTGGCCGTCACGACGGATGCCGCGCCGTGGCTGACCCCGGACCGCTACTGGCCAGCCCTCACCGAGGCCACCTCCGGCCTCGGCACCCCCGTCGCCGCGCTGCACCTCGGCGCCCTCCGGCACAACACCGCCGACCTGCTCACCCGCGCGGCCGGCAGCCCGATCCGGGTCGCGACCAAGTCGATCCGGGTGCGCGGTGTGATCGAGGCGATCCTCGCCGTGCCGGGCTATCAGGGGCTGCTCGCCTACACGCTGGCGGAGGCGCTCTGGCTGGCCGACACGATGACCGACATCGTCGTCGGCTACCCGACCGCCGACAGCGGGGCGATCCTGGCTCTCGGCCGGTCGCCGGAGCTCGCCGGGCGGGTCACCCTGATGGTCGATTCGCTCGACCATCTCGACTTCATCGACGCCGTCCTCCCTCCGGGACGGCGGGAGACCATCCGGCTCTGCCTCGAACTGGACGCCGGCTGGGACGCGCCCGTGCTCGGCCGCCTGGGCGTCCACCGCTCGCCCGTTCACACGGTCGGCCAGGCCCGCGCCCTGGCCGCCGGCATCGCCGCCCGGCCAGGTTTCAGCCTCGTCGGGCTGATGGGCTACGAGGCGCAGATCGCCGGGGTCGGCGACCGGCCGGTCGGCCGGCCGCTCGGAGGTGTCGCCATCCGCTGGATGCGCCGCCGCTCGAGCGAGGAACTGGCCGCGCGCCGGGCCGCCGCGGTCGCGGCGGTGCGGGAGGTCGCGAACCTCGAGTTCGTCAACGGCGGCGGCACCGGGTCGCTGGAAAGCACCCGCGCCGACGCCTCGGTCACCGACATCGCCGCCGGCAGCGGGTTCTTCGGCGGGCACCTCTTCGACCACTATTCCGATTTCCGGCCGGCGCCGGCCGCCGCGTTCGCCCTCTCCGTCGTGCGCAAGCCGACCGCCGCGACCGCGACCCTGCTCGGCGGCGGTTGGATCGCCTCCGGGCCGCCCGGTCCCGACCGCAGCCCGCTGCCGGTCTGGCCGGAGGGCCTCGCGTTCCTGCCGCGGGAAATGGCCGGCGAGGTGCAGTCACCGGTCACCGGCGCCGCCGCCGCCGGACTGCGGGTCGGCGACCGGGTGTGGCTGCGGCACACCAAGTCCGGCGAGCCCAGCGAGCACGTGAACGAGTTCGCGGTGGTCGACGACGGCCAGGTGGTCGACCTGCTGCCCACCTACCGCGGCGAAGGGAAGGCGTTCCTGTGAGCGCGAGCGGTGCCCGGTGGAGCAACTGGTCCGGCAGCGAGTCGGTCCGGCCGGTGCGGGTGGAACGCCCGGCGAGCGTCGGCGCCGTGCAGCGTGCGGTTCAGGCCGCCGCCGCGGCCGGCCTCAGGATCAAGGCCGTCGGCTCCGGCCACAGCTTTTCGGGCATCGCCGTGGCCCCCGGGGTGCAGCTCGACCTGAACGACCTCTCCGGCCTGGTCGCCGTGGACGAATCCCTGGACCAGGTCACCCTGGCCGCCGGCACCCGGCTGCACCAGCTTCCCGCCCTGCTCGCGCCCCACAGGCTCGCCCTGGCCAACCTGGGCGACATCGACCGGCAGAGCATCGCCGGGGCCACCTCCACCGGCACCCACGGCACCGGCGGCGGCTTCGGCGGGCTGGCAACCCAGATCACGGCGGTGACCCTGGTCACCGCCGACGGCGGCCTGCTCCGCGTCAACGCCGCCGAGAACGCCGAGCTGTTGCCGGCGGCCCGGCTCGGGCTGGGGGCCCTCGGCATCCTCGTCGACGTCACCGTGCAATGCGTGCCCCGCTTCCTGCTGCACGCGGTCGAGGCCGCCGAGCCGCTCGAGGAGGTGCTCGAGGGGTACCTCGACCGCTCCCGCACGGTGGACCACTTCGAGTTCTACTGGTTCCCGCACACCGGCAGCGCCCTGACAAAGAGCAACACCCGGCTGCCCGGGGACGCGGCCAGGGCGCCGGTCGGCCGGCTCTCCCGCTGGGTCGACGACGAGCTGTTCGCCAACGGCGCCTACCGGGGGATCTGCGCCGCCGGCACGGCGCTGCCCGGTCTGGTGCCCGGCTTCAACCGGCTGGCCGAACGGCTCGCCGGCCGCCGCGAGTACACGGATGCCTCCCACCGCGTCTTCGTCTCCCGCCGCACCGTGCGCTTCCACGAGATGGAGTACGCGCTGCCCCGGCACCTGGTTCCAGCCGCCCTCCGCGAGGTGCGGGCGCTGATCGACGCCCGCGGCTGGCGCATCTCCTTCCCGCTCGAGGTGCGGTCGGCCGCCGCCGACGAACTGTGGCTCTCCACCGCGCAGGGCCGGGAGACCGGTTACATCGCCGTGCACCGGTACCACCGGGAAGACCCGGCCGAGTATTTCCACGCCGTCGAGGCGATCATGCGGGCACACGACGGGCGCCCGCACTGGGGCAAGATGCACTACCGCGACGCGGAGACGCTCCGCCCGGCCTACCCCCGGTTTACGGATTTCCTCCAGGTGCGTGACAGGCTCGACCCGGAGCGCCGCTTCAGCAACAGCTATCTGGAAAGAGTCCTGGGTCGATGAGCACCAAACCGGCAGGCAACACCCCCGCGGCGAGGGCCTGGCCCCACCGCGCCCGCGAACTCGGCGACCGGCTGCCCGCCGGCTTCGTCATCGGCACGGCAACGTCCGCGTTCCAGATCGAGGGCGGCGCCAGGGACGAAGGGCGGGGCGAGTCGAGCTGGGACCCGTTCACCCGCGCGGCGGGCCGGATCGTGGACGGCTCGAACGCATCCGTCGCCGCCGACCACTTCCACAAGCTCGACGAAGACCTGACCCTGCTCCGCGAGCTGGGCGCCGACGTCTACCGGTTCTCCTTCGCCTGGTCACGGGTGCAACCCGACGGCCGGGGCGCGCTCAGCCGCACCGGGCTGGCCTTCTACGACCGGCTGCTGGACGGCCTGCTCGCCGCCGGGATCAGCCCGATGGCGACGCTGTTCCACTGGGACACGCCGCTCCGGCTCCGCGGCGGCTGGCTCGGTCGCGACACCGCGCTGCGCTTCGGCGACTACGCGCACATGCTCGGCGAGGTCTTCGGCGACCGGATCGACTCCTGGCTCACCGTGAACGACCCGGCCACCGTCTTCCTGAACGGGTATGCGCTCGGCACGGATGCGCCGGGGGAGACCCGCCGCTTCGCCGCCCTGCCGGCCGCTCACCATCAGCTCCTCGGCCACGGCCTGGCCGTGCAGGCGCTGCGGGCGGCCGACGTGCGCGGCCGGATCGGCATCGCCAACCTGCACACTCCCGTGCAGGCCGACAGCGGCCGGGAGGCCGATGAGGTCGCGGCCGAACTGTTCGACGTGCTGCACAACCGGCTCTTCGCCGACGCGGTGCTGCTCGGCCGCTACCCCGAGCCGCCCGAGCCCTATGCGCTCGACCTGCGGATGCTCCTCGAAACCGACCCGGACGACCTCTCCACCATCCACCAGCCGCTCGACTTCTACGGGCTCAACTACCTGCAGCCGTCCCGGATCAAGGCCGGGCCGGCCGCGGCGACGACCCCGGCCGGCCCGCCGCGCGCCCCGGCGAAGCCGGAGACGACCGTGTCGTTCCCGTTCCACGTCACCCCGTTCCGGGAGTTCCCGGTCACCGGGGCCGGGGCGGCCGTCGCCCCCGAATACCTGGCTGTGGCCCTCGGCGAACTGCACACCCGCTACGGCGACCGGCTTCCGCCGGTCTACATCACCGCGAGCGGCGCCGGGTTCCCCGACGCGGCGGACCGGTACGGCGTCGTCGACGACCCGGCCCGGATCGACTACCTCGCCGAGCACCTCAGCGCGGCCCTCGACGCCGTCGCGCCCGGGGGCGTCGCCGAGGGCGTCGACCTGCGCGGCTACCTGGTGCGGTCCCTCCTCGACGGCTTCGAGTGGACGGCCGGCTACACCCAGCGCTATGGCCTTGTGCACGTCGACTTCGCCGACGGAAACCGCCGGCGCACCCCCAAGTCCTCCTACCGCTGGCTCCAGCAGGTGCTCGCCGCCCGCTGACCCACCCCGCTTTTCGGCCCGCTCTCCCCGCCGAACTGTGACTTCGGCACCGTTGCCGCCCGGCAATGTCAAGTGGTGGAAGCAACGCGGGGTTTTATGCTGCGAGGAGCAGCTGGTTCAGCCGGTTGGCTGGGGTCTCGAGGTCGAGGGTGGGGAGGGGACGGGGGAGGCTACGGGGTGCGGCGGCGCAGGGTGATCGAGCCGAGCACGACCGCGCCGACGATCCACGCCCCGATGATCAGCAGTTCACCGCCGACATACGCGGCATCCTGGGAATCATTCGCGACGGCCTGCAGCGCGTCGATCGCGTGCGAGAGCGGGAGCCAGTCGCTGATGGCGCGGAGGGCATCCGGCAGCTGGTCGCGCGGCAGGAAGATCCCACCGAGCAGGATCTGCGGGAAGACCAGCGCCGGCATGAACTGCACGACCTGGAATTCGGTGCGCGCGAACGCGCTGGCGAGCAGGCCGAGGGCCGTGCCGAGCACGGCGTCGGCGACCGCGACCGCGAGCAGCAGCCAGACCGATCCCGTGATCGACAGGCCGCAGACCCAGACCGAGTAGCCCACCGCGACCGCGGACTGCAGCACCGCGAGCAGTCCGAACGCCAACGTGTACCCGAGGATGAAGTCGCCCTTGCCGAGCGGCATCGACAGCAGCCGCTCGAGCGTGCCCGTCCGTCGTTCCCGCAGGGTGGTGATGCTCGTGACCAGGAACATCACGATGAACGGGAACAGTGCGATCATCGCCGGGCCGACCGTGTCGAACACCGGGGTGTCCGAGAAGATCCAAGCCAGCAGGCCGATCAGCAGGCTCGGCACCACGAGCAGCAACACGATCGTGCGCGGGTCGTGGCGGATCTGGCTGAGAACGCGCCCGGCGGTGGCCAGGGTGCGGCGCGGGTTCACAGGTCGCCGGCTTCCCGGGCGGCCGGGTCGGGCGACGGATGCGCGGCGATCAGGGCGAGGAACGCCGCCTCCACGTCGTGGGTGCCCGTCGAGGAGAGCAGGCCGGCCGGGGTGTCGTCGGCGAGGACCTCGCCGTGCCGCATCAGCAGCAGCCGGTCGCAGCGGCTCGCCTCGTCCATCACATGGCTGGACACGAGCAGGCTCGTCCCCGTGGCGGCCAGACGATGGAACAGGGCCCACAGTTCCGCCCTCAGCACGGGGTCGAGGCCCACGGTCGGCTCGTCGAGCACGAGGAGTTCGGGGGAGCCGAGGAGGGCGCCGGCCAGGGACACCCGGCTGCGCTGCCCGCCGGAGAGCGAGCCGGCCAGCTGGCCGGCATTCGCGGCCAGGTCGGTGGCCTCGATCACCCGGTCGATGTCGTCGCGGGTCGCGCCCAGCACGGCGGCGAAGTATGCCAGGTTCTGGCGCACGGTGAGGTCGTCGTACACGCTCGCGTCCTGGGTGACGTAGCCGACCCGGCCGCGCAGCGACGCGGTGCCCGCCGCCCGGCCCAGCACGGTGACCTCCCCGGACTGCACGATCTGCACCCCCACGATCGAGCGCATCAGGGTGGTTTTGCCGCATCCGCTCGGCCCGATCAGGCCGACGACCAGGCCGCGGGGCACGGAGAGGCTCAGTCCGTGCAGCACCGGATGCTTTCCCCGGCGGGCATGCAGGTCGCGCACCACGACAGCGGGAGCGGCTTTGTGCACCATGGTCACATTATTCGCCGATCAGGCACGGAAGTCATCCTCCGCGGACGGCGATTCTTGGAGTGTCATGGGAAGTGCATGGGAGCCTCAGGGCGCGCGGTTATGATGGGCGTGCATCGCAAGTCACGGTGCCCCGGGCCTCTGCCCGCCCCGCTTATCTCAAGGAGACGCTGCCATGGAATGGCTCATCCCGGTCCTCATCGTTGTTGCCCTCGTCGCCATCATCGGGATCTACCTCTGGGCCACCTATAACTCCCTCGTCACCCTCAAGGTGCGGGTGGACGAGGCGTGGAGCGACATCACCGTGCAGCTGAAGCGGCGGGCCGACCTCATCCCCAACCTGATCGAAACGGTCAAGGGCTACGCCGCGCACGAGAAGGCGGTCTTCGAGAACGTCACGAGGGCTCGCGCCGAGACGCTGAGCGCCCAGGGGCCGGCCGACGCGGCCGCCGCCGAGAACCACATGCAGACCGCGCTGAAGAGCATCTTCGCCGTCGCCGAGGCCTACCCGCAACTGCAGGCGAGCCAGAACTACCTGCAGCTCCAGGCCGAACTTGTCGACACCGAGGACAAGATCCAGGCGTCACGCCGGTTCTACAACGGCGGGGTTCGCGAACTCAACACGAAGATCCAGGTCTTCCCCAACAACCTCATCGCCAAGAACCTCGGCTTCACCCAGCGTGACTTCTTCGAGGTGTCCGACTCCGCCGCCATCGCGGAGCCGCCTCGCGTGCAGTTCTAACGGCGGGCGTCGATGTACAGCGCCATCGCGCGCAATAAGCGCAACACGGTCTTCATCATCATCCTGTTCCTGGCACTCATCGCCGGGCTCGGCTGGATCGCGAACGCGGTCTACAGCCCCCCGGGCAGCTACGGCATCCTGATCCTCACCCTCGTCGTGGCGAGCGGGTACGCCCTGGTGCAGTACTACCTGGCGGGGCGCCAGGCCGTGGCGATGAGCGGCGGCATCCGCGTCAACAGCAAGGCGGAGCATCCGCGGCTCTGGAACATCGTCGAGAACCTGTCGATCACCACGGGCACCCCGATGCCCGAGATCTACGTGATCAGCGACCCGGCGCCGAACGCGTTCGCGACCGGCCGCGACCCGCAGCATGCGATCGTCGCGGCGACGACCGGGCTGCTGGAGATCATGGACGACTCCGAGTTCGAGGGCGTGATGGCGCACGAACTCGGCCACGTGCGCAACTACGACATCCGGCTGTCGATGGTGGTCTTCGGACTCGTCGTCGCCGTCGGCTTCATCTCGGACATGTTCCTGCGGATGGCGTTCTTCGGCCGCAACAACAACAACAACGGCAACCCGATCGTCATGGTGTTCGGGCTGGTCGCGATCATCGTGGCGCCGCTCGTGGCGAGCATGGTGCAGCTGGCCGTGTCCCGGCAGCGCGAATACCTCGCGGATGCGACCAGCGCGCTGACCACCCGGCACCCCGACGCCCTCGCGAGCGCGCTGGCCAAGCTGGAGACGTACGGGCGCCCGATGCGAAAGCAGAACTCCTCGATGGCGCACCTGTGGATCGCCAACCCGCTGAAGCCCGGCATGATGGCGAAGCTGTTCAGCACCCACCCGCCGATCGACGACCGGATCGAACGACTGCACACCATGGGCCGCAAGTTCTGATCGCCCGGACCTGATCTCGGCAGGCTCGATCACCGGTGGTCGAGCCCGTCGAGACCGCGCCGAGTCGGGTCACGTCAGGTCAGATCAGTTCAACTCCGCGGCCAGGCCGGCGGCGAGGGTGCCGCGCTGGGCCACCGCGATCTCGTCCAACCCTTGCCAGGCGGCGGTCTCCCGCAGCACGGCGGCGAGGCGTCCGGCGGTGTCGGCCGGGGCATCCGGCTCGGCCCACGCGGCCTGCACCCGCAGCACCCCCGACTGGCGGTCGTTCTTCAGGTCCACCCGGCCGACGATCGTGTCGCCGAGCAGCACCGGCAGCACGTAGTAGCCGAACACGCGCCGGGGCTGCGGAGTGTAGATCTCGATCCGGTAGTGGAAGTCGAACAGGCGCAGCGCCCGCGCCCGTTCCCAGACGACGGGGTCGAACGGGGAGAGCACCGCGGCGGCGTCCACCCGGCGGGGGAGTCTGGCGTCCCGGTGGAGCCAGGCCGCTCCGGCAGTGCCGCCCCTGCCCCAGCCGGCGACCTCCACCGGGATCAGCTCCCCGGCATCCTCGAGCTCGCGGATGGCCGCCGCCGCCGGCGTCGACTTCAACCGGAAGTAGTCCGCGAAGTCCTTCGCCGTGCCGATGCCGTGGGCGCGCGCGGACCGGCTGATCAGCTCCCGGTGGGCATCGCCCTTATTGACCTGCCGACCGAGCAACTCCGTGGGGAACACCTGCTCCGGCAGCCCGTAGACCCGTTCGAAGCGCTGCCGTCCGGCGCTGACCACATCGCCCCAGCGGAAGAGCACTTCCAGCCCGGTCTTCACATCGGACCAGCCCCACCAGGGGCCGCTGCGCTTGTTCGCGTCGTGCTCGATCGCACTGGCCGGCAACGGACCCTTCTCGGCCAGCTCGGCGAGCAGCCAGTCCAGCATCGGCCGGTTGCCGGCGGCCCAGCTGTCGGGCGTGCCGGCGGCCAGGTCACGGTAGTGCTGCATCCGCCAGCCGAACAGCGGCCAGGTGTCCAGCGGCAGGAACGACGCCTCGTGCGCCCAGTACTCGGTGAACCGTGCCTCACGACCGCTGGTCAGCCGGTCGAGCTGCGCCTTGTCGTAGCCGCCGAGACGACTGAACGCCGGCAGGTAGTGGCTGCGCTCGAAGACGTTCACCGAGTCGATCTGCAGCAGCTCGATCCGGTTCACGAGGGCATCCAGCTGACGGATGCCGGGCAGCGCCGCGGACCGGCGGCCGAAACCCTGGGCGGCCAGCGCGACGCGGCGAGCGAGCGCGGGGGAGACTGACTGGACCATCAGATCGACCCTACTGCCCGGCTCCCTTTCTGTCGTCCACGACGTTCGGGATGGAGATTCTCGCGGCGCGCCGGCTGCGGCGCCGCGGATCGCGGCGCGTCGCGAAAAACTCCATCCCGGTGCGTCTGGCCGGCACCGAGCGGCCGGCGCGGCATCCGTCGCCCAGCATTCACGTGCCGTTCAGGCGGGTGCCGCACGTCGGTCGACCGCGCCTCCTAGTCTCGCGATGACCAGCAACCCGGCACACAACTGCGCGCGCCCATCCGCGTGCGGCCCGTCGCTGGTCCGACGGAGGACAACTTGATCACCACACGCACCCTGGTCGCGTCCCTGGCCGCCACGGCCATACTCGCGATCGGCCTCACCGGATGCTCCGGCGCCCAAGCGAGCGGCACCGGCACGACCGACGCCGCCACGGCCACCAGCCTGAGCGCCTTCGGCGACCTGCCTGCCCTCGAAACCGCCGCCAAGGCGGAGGGCAGCCTCAACGTCATCGCGTTGCCGCGTGACTGGGCCAACTACGGCGCCGTGCTCGACGCGTTCACCAAGAAGTACCCCGAGATCACGATCAACGAGGCCTCGCCGGACGGCTCGAGCGCCGAGGAGATCCAGGCCGCCGACACCCTCAAGGGCCAGGACACCGCCCCCGACGTCTTCGACCTGGGCCTGGCCGTCGCCCTTTCCAGCACCGACCGCTTCGCGCCGTACCAGGTGGCCACCTGGGCCGACATCCCCGACGCCCTCAAGGAGGCGAGCGGACTCTACACCGGCGACTACGGCGGATACCTGGCCGTGGGCTACGACCCCGACGCCGTTCCTGCGCCGAAGAAGCTCGGCGACCTGCTCGGCGCCGCGTACAAGGGCAAGGTCGCCATCAACGGCGATCCGACCCAGGCCGGGGCCGCATTCGCCGCCGTCGGCATGGCAAGCGTGCAGAACGGGGGCACGGTCGATGACTTCCAGCCCGGCGTCGACTTCTTCAGCAAGCTGAACGCGGCCGGCAACTTCGTCAAGATCGACCCGACCCCGGCCACCATCGCCTCGGGCGAGACCCCCGTCGTACTCGACTGGGATTACCTCAACGTGGGCTACGGAAAGAAGCTCGACGGCCAGCGCAACTGGAAGGTCGTCGTCTTCAGCGGCACCGGCTACGCCGGCTACTACAACCAGGCCGTGAGCAAGGATGCCCCGCACCCGGCCGCCGCCCGGCTGTGGCAGGAGTTCCTCTACAGCGACGAGGGCCAGAACCTGTGGCTCGGCGGCGGGGCACGTCCCGTCCGCGCCGAGGCGATGACCGCCGCGGGCACCATCGACGCGAAACTGCTCGGCGCCCTCCCCGAGGCCCCCGCCGAGACCGTGGTGCCGACCAAGGAGCAGAGCGCCGCCGGCGCCGCCCTGCTCGGAACGAAGTGGGCCGCTGCTGTCCAGTAGCCTCCGCAAAACGGCAGCGGCCTTCGGGCTGCTGCCGTTCGCGGTTTATGTGCTCCTCTTCCTCGTCGTGCCGACCCTGATCGCCGTCGGCACCGGGTTCTTCGACACGTCCGGCGCGTTCACCCTCGACACGGTGGCCGCCCTCGGCAACCCGGTGGTGCTGGGTGCCTTCGGCAACTCGTTCGCGCTCTCCGCCCTGACCTCGGTGATCGGCGCCCTCGTCGGCGCGATCGCCTGCTACGGCCTGCTCGGCGCCCGGCCCGACGGCGCGCTCCGCGCCGTGGTCGATTCGCTCAGCGGCGTGCTCGCCCAGTTCGGCGGGGTCATGCTCGCCTTCGCGTTCGTGGCGACCATCGGCATCCAGGGCATGGTCACGCTCTTCCTGCGCGACACCTTCGGTGTGGACATCTTCGCCGACGGCGTCTGGCTCTACGAGCTGCCCGGGCTGGTGCTGCCCTACCTCTACTTCCAGGTGCCGTTGATGATCATCACCTTCATGCCCGCCCTCCAGGCGCTGAAACCGACCTGGGCCGAAGCCAACGCGACCCTCGGCGGCAGCCGCGCCACCTACTGGCTGCGGATCGCCGGCCCCGTGCTCGCTCCCTCCTTCCTCGGCAGCCTGCTGCTGCTCTTCGCCAACGCGTTCTCCTCTTACGCGACGGCCGCGGCGCTGACCAGCCAGGGATCCCAGATCGTGCCGTTGCAGATCCGATCCGCGCTCACCAGCGAGACCCTGCTCGGCCGGGAGAACCTGGCCGGGGCGCTGGCGCTCGGGATGATCCTGGTGATGGTGGTGGTGATGGCCGGCTACTCCGCCCTGCAGGCCAGGGCCGCCCGGTGGCAGCGATGACCGTCGTCCGGGAGGCCGGTGCAACCGGTCACGGCACCCGGGGCGTCAGCCGGCGCGGCGCCCGGCCGGGACCGGTCGCTCGGGGCGGCGTCGCCCACGCTCCTTCGCGCGCCGTACGGGCGCTTCTCCTGGGCGGGATCGGCCTGTTCTTCCTCATCCCCGTCGTGGCCATGGTCGAGTTCACCCTGCGCAAGGGTCTCGGCGGCGGGCACGACGCCTCCCGCTGGATCGCCCTGGCCCAGGGCGGCCTGACCGGGCAGTACCGGCAGGTGCTCGTCGCCCTCGGCAACTCGGTCGGCCTGGCCGTGGGAACCGTGCTGATCGTGCTCCTGCTGCTCGTGCCCACCCTGCTGCTGGTGCACATCCGTTTTCCCCGGCTGCGACGGGTGATGGAGTTCGTCTGCATCCTGCCGATCAGCATCCCGGCGATCGTGCTCGTCGTCGGCCTCGCCCCGGTCTACTCGCTGCTCTCTCGGCTCGCCGGCAGCGGCGTCTGGACGCTCGCATTCGCCTACGGCATCACCGTGCTGCCCTACGCCTACCGGGCGATCCAGGCCAACCTGGACGGTGTCGACGTGCGCACCCTCAGCGAGGCGGCCCGCACCCTCGGCGCCGGCTGGGGGAGCGTGCTGTTCCGGGTCCTCGTGCCCAACCTCCGCCGCGGCATCCTGGCCGGGGCGTTCATCGCCGTCGCCGTGGTGCTCGGCGAGTTCACCATCGCCTCCCTGCTGAGCCGGGTGAACCTGCAGACCGCGCTCGTCGTGGTCAGCAAGGCCGACCCGTACACGGCCGTGATCTTCTCCCTGCTCGCCCTGACCTTCGCGTTCCTGCTCCTGCTCCTCATCGGCCGCCTCGGCGCCGAACGCACCCGCCCGCGACGACGACGCCCCATCGGAGGCCGGCCATGACCCGGAACACCATCAGCACCGCCAGCACCGGCAACACCCCGAAGCCCCCGAACGCCACGGCGGCCGGCCCGGCCGGGCGGCGCGGAGCGGTGGTCGAGTTCTCCGGGGTGTCCAAGCACTTCGGCGGCCATCGGGCGCTGAACGGATTCGACCTCACCCTGCACGCCGGTGAGTTCGTCGCCCTGCTCGGCCCGAGCGGCAGCGGCAAGACGACGGCCCTGCGGGCACTCGCCGGCCTCGAGTCGACGGATGCCGGCACCATCCTGATCGACGGGGTCGACGTGTCCACGCTGCCGACGAGCCGGCGCGACATGGGCATGGTCTTCCAGGCGTACTCGCTCTTCCCGCACCTGAGCGCGGGGGAGAACGTCGAATTCGGCCTCCGGATGCGCGGGGTCGCCGCCGCGGCCCGTCGCAGCCGGGCGAGGGAGGCCCTCGCCCTCGTCGGACTCGACGACCACTACGACCGGTTCTCGCACCAGCTCTCCGGCGGCCAGCAGCAACGCGTCGCGCTGGCCCGCGCCCTGGTCACCGAACCGAGGGTGCTCCTCCTCGACGAGCCGCTCTCCGCGCTCGACGCCAAGGTGCGGGTGACCCTGCGCGAGGAGATCCGGCGGATCCAGACCGAGCTGGGCATCACCACCCTGTTCGTCACGCACGACCAGGACGAGGCGCTCGCCGTCGCCGACCGGGTCGCGGTCATGCGCGACGGCGGGATCGAGCAGGTGGGCACGCCGGAGGACCTGTACTCCCGGCCGGCGTCGCCGTTCATCGCCGACTTCGTCGGCCTGAGCAACCAGCTGGCCGGGGTCGTGCGCCACGGTTTCGCGGAGCTGTACGGCACGAAACTGCCGCTCGTCGACCCGTCGCAGGCCGACGGCGACGTGCTGGCCCTGGTGCGGCCGGAAGACCTCGAATTCTCCGGCGACGGGCTGGCCGGCGTCGTTGTCGCGTCCAGTTTCCACGGTTCGCTCCGCCGCACCCGGGTGCGGCTCGCCGACGGCGCCGAGGTGTCGGTGCAGCACATCGTGCGGGTGCAGCCCGTTCCCGGCGACAGCGTGCGGCTGCGCTTCTGCGGCGCCCCGGTCTCGGTCGAGGCGGTCGCGGTTTCCCGGTAGCGGGCATGCACGGCGGCGAATGCGGGATTGCCTAGAATGATCCGGTGACTGAATCCACGGGAAAGCCAGGCTGGGGCGCACTGCTGAGCGGGCGCAAACGGCGCGCCCTGGCACCGATCCCGAACGGTGTCGACGAGAACATCCCCGCCGGCATCCGCCTGGCCGGCGCGTGGTCGTGGCGGCTGGTCGCCATCGGTGCGGCGATCGCCGTCTTCCTCTTCATCGTGGTGCAGCTGCGGCTCATCGTCATCCCGCTGCTCGTCGCCGTGCTGGTGTCCTCCCTTCTCGTTCCGCTGGTCGCGTTCCTCGTGCGGCACAAGTGGCCGAAGGGCATCGCCGTCGCGCTCTCCCTGCTCGGCACCCTTGCCGTGCTCGGCGGCCTGATCACCCTGGCCGCCACCCAGATCGCGGACGGCACGACCGGCCTGAGCACCCGGCTCGCCGCCTCCTACGCCGGGCTGAAGGACTTCCTGCTCGCCTCGCCGTTGCACCTGACCGAACCGCAGATCAACGACTACCTGCAGCAGGCGTGGACGGCGATCCAGGCCGACAGCCAGGTCTTCGTCAGCGGGGCGCTGTCGGTGGGATCCTCGCTCGGCCACCTGCTGACCGGGCTGCTCCTCACCCTGTTCAGCCTCCTGTTCATCCTCATCGACGGGGCCGGAATCTGGGCCTGGATCGTGCGGATCTTCCCGCGTCGCGCCCGTGCCGCCGTCGCCGGGGCCGGCGCGGCCGGCTGGGAGACGCTGGGCAACTTCGCCAAGGTGCAGATCCTCGTCGCCTCGATCGACGCCGTCGGCATCGGCGTCGGGGCCGCGCTGCTCGGGGTGCCGCTCGCGGTGCCGATCGGCGTGCTCGTCTTCCTCGGCTCGTTCATCCCGATCGTCGGCGCCGTCGCGACCGGCGCGGTGGCCGTGGTCATCGCCCTGCTCTTCAACTCCTGGCCGATCGCGCTGGCCATGCTCGGCGTCGTGCTGCTCGTGCAGCAGATCGAAGGCCACGTGCTCCAGCCGCTGATCATGGGCACGGCCGTCAAGGTGCACCCGCTCGGCGTGGTGCTCGTCGTCGCGGCAGGATCGCTGCTCGCCGGCATCCCGGGCGCCCTGTTCGCCGTGCCGATCGCGGCCGTGCTCAACGTCATGATCAACTTCATCCACCGCGGCACCTGGCGGGCCGTGCCCGCGGACACGGCACCCGCCATCAGTTCCCCGCTCTGGCAGACCGTGCCGCAAAGCCGCCCCGGCTTCCGTCCGAACGAGAGTGCCGCCCATGAGTAACGTTTCCCTCGTCGGCCCCACCCTGGCCGACTTCGAGGCCGCCCGCTTCGTCGTCGCCACCGTCGCCCGGGTCACCCCGATGGAAAGCTCCCGCTACCTCAGCGAACTGCTCGGCTCGCCCGTGCACTTGAAGTGCGAGAACCTGCAGCGCACCGGGTCATACAAGATCCGCGGGGCCTACAACCGGCTCTCCCGGCTGACCGACGAGGAGAAGAGCCACGGCGTCGTCGCGGCCTCGGCCGGCAACCACGCCCAGGGGGTCGCGTTCGCCGCCCGTGAACTGGGCATCAAGGCCACCATCTTCATGCCCGTCGGCGTTGCGCTGCCCAAGCTCCAGGCCACCCGCGACTACGGGGCGCACGTCATCCTGCGCGGGAACACGGTCGCCGAGCCGCTCCTGGCTGCCGCGGCCTACGCCATCGAGACCGGTGCGATCCTGATTCCGCCGTTCGACCACCCGGATGTCGTCACCGGCCAGGGCACGCTGGGCCTGGAGATCCTCGACCAGGTTCCGGGCCTCGACACCGTCATCGTGCCCATCGGCGGCGGGGGTCTGATCTCCGGCGTCGCGAGCGCGCTCAAGCAGCGCGCCGCCCGGGAGGGGCGCACGATCCGGGTGATCGGCGTGCAAGCGGAGAACGCCGCGGCGTACCCGCCGTCCCTGGCTGCGGGGGTGGCCACCGAGATCGTGATCTCGCCGACGATCGCCGACGGCATCGCGGTTGCCAAGCCGGGCCTGCTGAACTTCCAGATCGTGCGCGACATGGTCGACGAGGTCGTCACGGTCACCGAGGACGACACCGCTCGCGCGCTGCTCGTGCTGCTCGAGCGCGCCAAACTCGTGGTCGAACCCGCCGGTGCGGTCGCCGTGGCGGCGATCCTGGCCGGGAAGATCTCCGCGTCCGGGCCCACCGTCGCGATCCTCAGCGGCGGAAACATCGACCCGCTGCTGATGCAGCGCGTGATCAGCCACGGCCTCGCGGCATCCGGTCGTTATCTCACCCTGCGGATCATGCTGCCCGACCGCCCGGGCCAGCTCGCCCGCATCTCGGAGCTGCTCGCGGAGGCGCACGCCAATGTGATCGAGGTGCTGCACACCCGGCACGGGGTGGGCCTGCAGATCAGCGAGGTCGAGCTGAACGTCAGCGTCGAAACCCGCGGACCCGACCACCGCCAGCACGTCGTCGACGTGCTTCGCTCGGCCGGCTACGACCCGCAGGTCGACTAGTCCGGTCTGCGCCGGCTCGACCACCGCCCTCGGTGGTCGAGCCTGACGAGACCCCGCCGGCTCGGCCGGCTAGTTGCCGGCCCAGGTCTCGACGAGAAGGATCTCGACGGCGATGTCCTTGCCGCCGGGCGTGGTGTACGACGTCTTCGCCCCGACCCTCAGCCCGAGGATCGCGGAGCCGAGCGGGCTCTGCTCGCTGAACACGTCGAGGTCGCTGCCTCCGGCGATCTCGCGGCTGCCGATCAGGAATCGCGTCTCGTCGCCCGCGATCGTCGCGGTGATGACGGTGCCGGGCTCGACGACGCCCTGGCTTTCGGGCGCGTGGCCGACCTCGGCATTGCGCAGCAGCACGACGAGGGTGCGGATGCGCGCCTCCATTTTGCCCTGCTCGTCCTTGGCGGCGTGGTAGCCGGAGTTCTCCTTGAGGTCGCCCTCTTCACGCGCGGACTCGATCTTCTTGGCGATCTCGACCCGTCCGACGGTGCTCAGGGACTCAAGCTCGGCAGCCAGGCGGTCATAGGCCTCCTGGGTCAGCCAGGTGACCGTTGTTGGGGTAGTCATGGGTGCTCCTCCTCGTGCGCGTAGTGCGGTGAGTGTGACGCGCAGGGTTCGCCTGCGGCAATACAACGGACGCCCCGACGTATCACGTCGGGGCGAAGTCACCAGTCTAGGTCAGCCAGCATCGGTAAATCAATCCGGTGTTGCTCTGCTCGGTCGTCTGGACAACCTCGGTGAAGGCCCGGGAATACCGCTCGCTGGGCGGCAGGTCGATCACCTTCCAGCCGACGACGGTGAAGCCCTCGTTCAGCGCCTCGACCGCGCAACTCGCCGCCCGTCCGACCGGGATCGACGCCTCGAAGGTGACGCTGACGCTGTGCTCGTCGATGATGCTGTGCCGGATGTCCCGGGTCTCCAGCAAGGGCTGTGACCCGCCCAGCCCGATCCAGACCACCCAGCCCACGAGCACGGCGAGGAGGGTTCCCGCGCCGATCCAGAGCAGCCGCCGGTCACGGACACGCCGATTCGGGGCGCGACCGTACCGGGTGTCGAGGTTGCTGGTGACTCCCACTGCGGCTCCACACTCACTGTTCAACGATTAGTCTTATCTCAAGGTTATCTGGCATTTCTGAGGAGTTTGATGACACTGCGACTCTTGGCGGTGCACGCCCATCCCGACGACGAGTCGAGCAAGGGCGCGGCAACCTACGCCTACTATCGGAGCCTCGGCGCCGACGTGCTGGTGCTCAGCTGCACCGGGGGCGAGCGCGGCAGCATCCTCAACGACGCCATGGCCGGCCACGCCATGGCCGAGCGCGACCTCGCCGGCCTCCGCCGGCTCGAGATGCAGGCCGCGCAGGGCCACCTGGGTGTGCAGCACCGCTGGCTGGGCTACGAAGACTCCGGAATGAACGATGACGGCTCCGTTCCGTCCAACTCGTTCGCCGCCATCCCGCTCGACATCTCGGCCGAAGCCGTCGTGCGGGTCATCCGGGAGTTCCGGCCGCACGTGCTCATCACTTACGACGAGAACGGCGGCTACCCGCACCCCGACCACATCCGCTGCCACGACGTGTCGATGGAGGCCTACCGGGCTGCGGCCGACCCGGCCAGGTACCCGGATGCCGGTGCCCCCTGGCAGATCGACAAGCTCTACTTCGACCGGATCTTCAACCTCGAACGGGTCGACGCGATGTTCCTCGAACTGAGCGTCACCGAGCCGGAGTCTCCGCTGCTGGAGCCGCTCGGCGAGGCACGCGAATGGATGAAGAACTACCCGAAGCTGGCGACGACCCACGTGCCCGTCGGCGACTTCCTCGAGGCAAGGGACGCGGCCCTCCGTTCGCACGCGAGCCAGGTGGCGCCCGGGAGCAGCTTCTTCTTCTGGCCCAACGACCTCATCCGCAAGGCCTGGCCGTACGAGGACTTCCAGCTCGTCGAATCGAAAGTTGACACCGAAATGCCCGAATCCGATCTCTTCGCCGGCGTGCGGGACGACTCGTGAACGCGTTCCTGCTCGGGCCGGTCGCGGGTTTCGTGCTGGCGAACAGCCCGCCGCCCGAATTCAACCCGGACACGGTGACCCCGGGGCCGGCCGGCTTCGTGGCGATCTTCTTCGTCGCCGCGATGGTGGTGTTGCTGGGGTTCGACCTGAACCGGCGCGTCCGCCGCAACACCTACCGTGCCCAGATCAAGGAGCGCCTCGCCGCCGAGATGGCCGCGAACGCCGCGCAGGACACGGGCGGCACGGATGCTGCCGGCGCAGCCGGCAGCCAGGACACCGGACAGCAGACGCCCGGCCAGTAGACCGTCCAGTCGGCCGGCCCCAGCAGGCCGGCCAGTTGACCGGCCACTGGCCGCCCCCGTCAGGGGTAGAGCGGGTGGGTCGCGATGATCAGGATCGCCACCCAGTGGCAGAGGAACGCCACCACGGTCAGGCTGTGGAAGATCTCGTGGAACCCGAACACGCCCGGCACCGGGTTGGGCTTCTTCATCCCGTAGACCACGGCGCCGACCGAGTAGCACAGGCCGCCCACCATGATCAGGGTCATCATCGCCGCGTTCGCCTGGAAGAAGTCGACGATGAACATCAACGCGCCCCAGCCCAGGGCGAGGTAGAGCGGAACGTAGAGCCAGCGCGGCGCGTGGATCCAGAACACGCGGAAGGCGATCCCCAGGATCGCGCCGCCCCAGACCAGTGAGAGCAGCAGGATCGACTTCGCCGGAGGCAGGGCCAGAACCGCGATCGGCGTGTACGAACCCGCGATCAGCAGGAAGATGTTGGCGTGGTCGATGCGCTTGAGCACGAGCCTGGTCATCGGCTTCCAGTTGAACCGGTGGTACAGCGCCGAGTTGCCGAAGAGGAGCATCGAGCTGAGCACGAAGACGAACGAACTCCACTTCGCAGCGTCCCCGTCGGCGAGCAGGAGCAGGACGATACCGGCCACGATCGTGACCGGGAACGTGCCGGCGTGGATCCAGCCTCGCCAGGTGGGTTTGACGTCATCCGGGTTCGGAGTGTCATTCTCCAGCAGGGGCAGGTTGGGGATGTCGTCCTCGGTGGCCATGCAGCCAGAATACGACAGGGCGCATGCCCGGTGCGGCACGCGAGCGCCAATGTGGGCTACCGTGAACGTGTGCAGAAGCGGCAGGTTCCCTGGGCGCGCGGCATCCTCTACGGGGTGTACCAGCGTCGCCTTCGTCGCGGGCTGACGCCGGACGTGCTTCCGGACCACGTGGCCATGATCATCGACGGCAACCGGCGGTGGGCCAGGCAGCTCGGCTTCGATTCGGCCGCCCACGGGCACCGGGCCGGGGCCGCCAAGATGCGCGAGTTCCTCAAATGGTGCGACGACCTCGGCATCTCGGTGGTCACGCTGTACCTCCTCTCCTCGGACAACCTGACCAACCGCGGGAGCGAAGAACTCTCCGAACTGACCAAGATCATCGCCAAACTCGCCGAGGAGCTCTCCCGCTACCGGGACTGGCGGGTGCAGCACGTCGGGTCCAAGGCCGGACTGCCCGACGCCCTCGTCGCGGCGCTCGACGCCGCGGAGGCGCGGACCGCCCGCAGGAAGGGCCTGCACATCAACCTCGCCGTCGGCTACGGCGGGCGCACGGAGATCACCGACGCGATGCGCAGCATCGTCGGCGCGCACCTCGAGAACGGCGGCACGCTCTCCGACCTCGCCGAGACGCTCACTCCGGACCTGATCGGCGCCCACCTCTACACCGGCGGGCAGCCCGACCCCGACCTGGTCATCCGCACCTCGGGGGAGCAGCGGATCAGCGACTTCATGCTCTGGCAGAGCGCGCACAGCGAGTTCTACTTCGTCGAGGCCCTCGGGCCCGACCTCCGCCAGGTGGACTTCCTGCGGGCCCTCCGCGACTTCGCCAAACGCCAGCGCCGATTCGGCGGGTAGGAGACCGATGGACGCCGTCGACCGGTTCGCGGGGGGCTTCCTCGAGGAGCCCGGCTACCTCGACTACGCCCGGGTCGGGCCGATGTCCGCCGCGGTCGTCGCCGAGACCCTCGGCCAGAGCGAGGTGCTCTCCCGCGCCCGTTACGGCAGCCTCGCGCACCTGCACGAGCAGGACGAACGGCTGCGGACCGCGGTCGCGCAGGCCACGGGATTCCGCGCCGATCAGGTCGTCTGCGAGCCGAACACCACCACGGGGATCATGCAGGCCATGTTCGGCCTGACCGGTGCGGTCCTCCTCTCGCCGAACGACTTCCCGACCGTTCCCTTCGCCGCCGTCCGGGCGGCCGAGGCCCTGCGTGTCGTCGAGCCGGTCTGGCTGGCGACCGAGCACGGCAGGGTCACGCCCGGCGAGATCAGGGAGCAGCTCACCCCGGCCACCGTCGCTGTCGCGGTCTGCCTGGTCGACTCCCGCACCGGTCACCGGGCCGACCTCGACGGCATCCGCCAGGTCATCGGTGACCGCCTGCTGATCGTCGACGCCATCCAGGGCTTCGGGGTCGTCGACGCCCCCTACGAGGTGGCGGATGTCGTCGCCTCCGGCGGCCAGAAATGGACCAGGGCAGGCTGGGGCACCGGGTTCCTCGCCCTGAGCGACCGGGCGGTGGAGCGTCTGGTGCCGGTCTTCTCCGGTTTCGCCGGCACCGACACCGCCGAGCCGTGGGATGAGGTGCTGCCGCCGAGCCGGAGCGCCAACGCATTCCGGGTGAGCAATGGAGACCCGATCGCCCAGGCGAGGTTCGCCGCCGCCCTCGACGACATCGCCCAGGTCGGCATCGGCCGGATCGAGGCCGCCGTCGCCGTGAACGTGTCGGAGCTGATCGACCTGGCCGACGAGTTCGCGATCCCGGTCGTCTCCTCACGCGACGAGCGGGAACGGGCGGGCATCGTGGTGCTCGAACCGCCCAAGGCCCAGCTGACCGTGCTGACTGCGGCCCTGCACAACCACGGGGTGACGGCCACCACCCGGGGCGGCACGGTGCGGCTCTGCGCCCACGCCGTGCTCTCGGTTGACACGGTCGACATGCTCCGCGGGGCGTTCACGTCGTATGCCATCGCGGCGATCTACTGAGCCGGCGTCTTCGTGGGGAACGCCGGCAGCCCGGTGACGGATTGATTAACGTCTGATATCAATGGGCGTGTCGGACTTCCCCTGGAACCCTTCGGAAAGTAGCGTCACATCCATCAGGTATAGCGCCTGGTCGAGACGGCCACATAAGTACGGCTCGAGACCTTAGTGGCCAACTCGCAAACACAATCCGCGCCTTTCGAGGCCGGGGTGGGAGTGGTTGTGACCGCTAATCAGATCGACCAAAAAGGTTCGCACCGAAGCATCGCCGGGGCAGACCAAGCCGAGTGCACGTACGTGCTTGACACCTCCGTCCTCCTGTCCGATCCCAAGGCGATCTTCCGTTTCGCGGAGCACGCGGTCGTGCTCCCCGTCGTCGTGATCGCGGAACTCGAGTCCAAGCGCAACGACCCGGAGATCGGGTACTTCGCCCGCCAGGCCCTGCGGCTTCTCGACGAGCTGCGGGTCAAGCACGAACGACTCGACTTCCCGATCCCGGTCGGTGAGGGCGGCAGCCTGCGGGTGGAACTGAACCACTCCAACATGTCGGTGCTCCCGTCCGGGCTGCAGCTCGGTGACAACGACTCGCGCATCCTGGCCGTGGCGATGAACCTCGCCAACGACGGGCTCAACGTGACCGTCGTCTCCAAGGACCTCCCGCTGCGGGTCAAAGCCGCGTCGATCGGACTCCTCGCTGACGAGTACCGGCACGAGCTCGCGGTCGACTCCGGCTGGACCGGCATGGACGAGATCACCCTCGGTTCCAACCAGATCAACGAACTGTACGAGAACGAGGTCATGCACACCCGGCTCGTGCAGGACATGCCCGTCAACACGGGCCTGGTCATCCACTCCGACCGTGGCTCCGCCCTGGGGCGGGTCACCGGCAAGGGTGAGATGAAGCTCGTGCGCGGCGACCGGGACGTCTTCGGGCTGAAGGGCCGGTCGGCCGAGCAGCGCCTGGCCATCGACCTGCTGCTCGACCCGGAGATCGGCATCCTGTCGCTTGGGGGGCGAGCCGGTACGGGGAAGTCGGCGCTCGCCCTGTGCGCCGGCCTCGAGGCCGTGCTGGAGCGCCAGCAGCATCGCAAGATCATGGTCTTCCGGCCGCTCTACGCGGTCGGCGGGCAGGAGCTGGGGTACCTTCCCGGCGACGCGAACGAGAAGATGAGCCCGTGGGCGCAGGCGGTCTTCGACACGCTCGGGGCAATCGTCTCGGAGAACGTGCTGGAGGAGGTCCTCGACCGCGGCATCCTCGAGGTGCTGCCGCTCACGCACATCCGCGGCCGTTCGCTGCACGACGCGTTCGTGATCGTGGACGAGGCGCAGTCCCTGGAGCGGAACGTGCTGCTCACGGTGCTCAGCCGGATCGGGCAGAACTCCCGCGTCGTGCTCACCCACGACGTCGCCCAACGGGACAACCTCCGGGTCGGCCGCTTCGACGGGGTGGCCTCGGTGATCGAGACATTGAAGGGACATCCGCTGTTCGCGCACATGACGCTCACCCGTTCGGAGCGCAGTGCCATCGCCGCGCTCGTCACC
The DNA here is from genome assembly GCF_004402705.1 of Cryobacterium mannosilyticum. Taxonomy (NCBI): domain Bacteria; kingdom Bacillati; phylum Actinomycetota; class Actinomycetes; order Micrococcales; family Microbacteriaceae; genus Cryobacterium; species Cryobacterium mannosilyticum. Next base: position 24,629 of record NZ_SOFM01000045.1, read on the forward strand.
GAGATGCTCGAGGGCAACGAACCCGCCTGAGGTCCGCGCCCGTCAAATTCGACGGAGATTTTAGCGACACAGGCGGTTCTGAAGCAGAAACGGCAGTGTTCGGACAAAATCTCCGTCGAATTTGACAGCAGGCGGCTACCGGGCTTGGGGCGGGCGGGTCATGCTGAGCACGTCCAGCGCGGTGTCGAGCTGCTCGAGGGTGACCTCGCCCCGGTCGACGAAGCCGAGGTCGATGACCGACTCGCGCACCGTCATCCCCTGGGCCACGGAGTGCTTGGCGACCTTCGCCGCGGCCTCGTAGCCGATCACCCGGTTCAGCGGGGTGACGATCGCGGGCGACGACTCGGCCAGGGCTCGGGCGCGCTCGAGGTTCGCGGTGAGACCGTCGATGGTCTTGTCGGCCAGCACGCGGGTCGCGTTGGAGAGCAGGCGGATCGACTCGAGCAGGGCCGTGCCCATCACGGGGATGGCCACGTTCAGTTCGAACGAGCCCGACGCGCCGGACCACGCGATGGTGGCGTCGTTGCCGATGACCCGCGAACAGACCATGAGCACGGCCTCAGGAATGACCGGGTTCACCTTGCCCGGCATGATCGAGGAGCCGGGCTGCAGGTCGGGGATGTGCAGTTCGCCGAAGCCGGTGTTGGGTCCGGAGCCCATCCAGCGCAGGTCGTTGCAGACCTTGGTGAGGCTGACCGCGATCGTGCGAAGGGCGCCGGATGCGTCGACGAGGCCGTCGCGGTTCGCCTGCGCCTCGAAGTGGTCCCGGGCCTCGGTCACGGGCAGCTCGGTCTCATCGACCAGCAGCTCGATCACGAGCTGCGGGAAACCGGCCGGCGTGTTGATGCCGGTGCCCACGGCGGTGCCGCCGAGCGGCACCTCGGCGACGCGGGGGAGTGCGGTGCGCACGCGTTCGATTCCCAGCCGCATCTGGCGGGCGTAGCCGCCGAACTCCTGGCCGAGGGTGACCGGGGTGGCGTCCATCAGGTGGGTGCGGCCGGCCTTGACGGCGCCGGCCCAGAGCACGGCCTTCTCCTCGAGGGCGACGGCGAGGTGGTCCAGCGACGGGATCAGGTCGTCGATCAGCGCGCTCGTCACGGCGATGTGCACCGAGGTGGGGAAGACGTCGTTGGAGGACTGGGATGCGTTCACGTGGTCGTTCGGGTGCACCGGGCGGCCCAGGCTGCGGGTGGCGAGGGTGGCGAGCACCTCGTTCATGTTCATGTTCGAGGAGGTGCCGCTGCCGGTCTGGTACACGTCGATCGGGAACTCGCCGTCGTACCGGCCGGTGACGACCTCGTCGGCGGCGGCGGCGATCGCGTCGGCGATGTCCTGGTCGAGCACGCCCAGGCGCGCGTTGGCCAGGGCGGCGGACTTCTTGATCCGGGCGAGGGCCGCGATCTGCGCGGGCTCCAGCACGGAGCCGGAGATCGGGAAGTTCTCGACGGCGCGCTGGGTCTGGGCGCCGTAGAGGGCGGTCGCAGGGACCCGCACCTCGCCCATCGTGTCGTGTTCGATCCGGAAGCCGGCTTCAGCGGTCTTGTCCACCACGGTGTGTATTACCTTTCGATTGTGAGTCGGGGAGCTGGGAAAACGAGTCGCGGCAGGTCACGCGGCTGGGGTGGGCGGATCAGACCACGCCGACGACGATGTCGGGCACGGCCCGGCCCTCGAGCAGCCGGTAGTTCGCCCCGACGATAGCCAATGTACCTTCTGCGACGGCGGCGCTGATCATCTCCGAACGTTCGAGGAGCTCGGCGACCGTGTCGCGCAGGTGCTCCCGGCCGACGGCCAGGGCGTCGACGGTGTGCGGGTCGAACGGAGTCGCATCCGTCGCCCCGCTCACCCGTCGCACCGCCGGCACGATCTTCTCGATGATCTTCGCGATGTGCACGGGCAGCGGCTGGGCGTCCGGTGCCTGGGAGTCGATGGCGGCGCGCACGGCACCGCACCCGTCGTGGCCGAGCACGAGGATGAGCGGCACCTGCAGCACCGCGACGGCGTACTCGAGCGAACCGAGGACCGAGTCCGAAACGACCTGGCCGGCGTTGCGCACCACGAACAGGTCGCCGAGCCCCTTGTCGAAGATGATCTCCGCGGCCAGACGCGAGTCGCTGCACCCGAAGAGGGCCGCGTCGGGGGTCTGCACGAAGGCGGTCTCGGCCCGTCGGTCCACGTCCTGTCGCGGATGCTGCGGCACGCCGCTGACGAAGCGTTCGTTCCCGCGTTGCAGCTCGTTCCAGACCCGCGCCGGGGTGGATGCGTCGTCGTCGTTTCCGGTCATCATTTTCCTCCGGTGGTGGGGGCGTTGGCCGTGATCTGGTCGGAGAGCGCTGCGGCGAGCTCGGCGAATTCGGCTTCCGTCGCCGTCCCGACGAGCAGGTAGGCGCTCGTTCCGGCCTCCGTGACCAGGGCGTAGTCGAAGTTGCCGCGCTCCTTCTCCGGGGCCGTGTTGCGGTAGACGTCCCAGGTGACGCCGTCGATGGTGACGGTGTCACCGGCCGGGGCGTTCTTCAACTGCGCGGCGACCCAGGACGGGTTCGCGCCGAGACCCTGGGTGAGCCCGATGAACTCGTTTCCGCGCGTGAGCAGGCCGATGTACCAGGACGGGATCTTGTCCGAGCCGCCGAGGCGCCACTGCGCGGCGTTGGCCCGCCACCCGGCGGGGAGATCGGGCACCAGCAGCGGTTCGTCGATCCCGGTCTGCACCTGCGCGGCCACCGTGGCGAAGTCGACCGGGCGGTCCACGGGGGCCTCGCTGCGCGGCACGAGCAGCACCAGCACGAGGACGGCGCCGACGGTCACCAGCAGCGACAGCACCAGGTTGTTCACGGTTTTCCGCGCCCGGTAGTTTCGGGAGTTCTCGGCCAGCCGGATCCTGGTTTCCTCGGGGGTCTCCGGGCGGCCGAGTTCGGCGACGACCCGGGGTGCCCGTTTGGCGGGACTCATCCGGCCGAGGAGGCCGTGTCGGTCTGGCCGGATCGCGCGGCGTCCAGCCTCGCCTTCGCGCCGATCAGCCACTCCTCGCAGCGTCGGGCCAGCGCTTCGCCGCGCTCCCAGAGCGCGAGCGACTCCTCCAGGGTTGAGGATCCCTGCTCGAGGGCGTTCACCACGCGCACGAGTTCATCCCTGGCCTGTTCGTAGCTCAGCGCGGAAAGGTCGTCTGCGGGCGAGGTCATGGCATCCATTCTATTTCGACGCGATCAGGTCGGCGGTGTCGCCGGCGGTGTCGGCCGCGCTGTCGTCTGCGGTGGCCGACACTGTGCCGTCGGCGAGGTTGATCAGGAGTTTCGTGGCGGCCGGGGCCTGGTCGGGGCGGCGAAGCACGTGGCCGTCGAGGAGCTGCACGATGGCGTACCCGCGGTCGAGAGTGCCCTGGGGGGAGAGGGCGCGCAGCTGGGAGCGCAGGTCGACGATGGCGGCGCCCGCCCGCTCCACCACCCGGTCGACGAGTTCGGTGCCGCGGGCCACATAGCGGGTGAGATCCTCGGCGCGGGAATCGATGATCCAGTCCCGAGAGCTGAGCACGGGGCGGGAACGGAGCTGGCCGATCCGGTCGATCTCGGTGGCGACGATTCCGGTCAGGCGGGTGCTGATCCGGGCGCGGGCCTGCTGCACCCGGTCGAGCTCGTCGGAGACGTCGGGCACGACGCGCTTGGCGGCATCCGTCGGTGTCGACGCGCGCAGGTCGGCGACCTCGTCGAGCAGCGGCCGGTCGGCCTCGTGGCCGATCGCGCTGACCAGGGGGGTCGCGCAGGCCGCCGCCGCCCGGAGCACCATTTCGTCGCTGAAGCCGAGCAGATTCTGGAAGTCGCCGCCGCCGCGGGCCACGATGATCACATCGACCTCAGGGTCGGCGTCGAGGGCCTGGATGGCCGCGGTCACCTCGTTCACCATCCGGTCGCCCTGCATGGCCGCGTAGCGGATGCGGAAGTTCACGGCCGGCCAGCGCAACTGGGCGTTGCGGATGACGTCCTTCTCCGCGTCGGAGTCCTTGCCGGTGACCAGGCCGATGCAGTGCGGGAGGAACGGGAGCGGCACCTTGCGGGAGGCGTCGAACAGGCCCTCCCCGGCGAGCTTCTTGCGCAGCCGCTCGAGCCGTTCGAGCATGTCGCCGAGACCCACGTGGCGCAGCTCGAACACCTGCATGGTGAGCGTGCCGCCCTTGACCCAGTAGTTGGGTTTGACCAGGGCGATCACCCGGTCGCCCTGCTTGAACTCGTCGGTGAGCCGGGCCTTCACGGAGGACCACACGGTGAAGCCGACGGTGGCGTCCTCGGTGAGGTCCTTGAGCTTGCCGTAGACGTTCCCGCCGCTGATGCCCCACTGGGTGATCTCGCCCTCCACCCAGGCGGTGCCGAGCCGTTCGATGTAGCCGCGGATCTTGTTCGCCAGCACTGCGACCGGCCACGGGGTCTCCACGGTGGGAGGTGCATCCTGCATCGATCGTTCCTCCCACAGCGCTTCAGCGCTGCACGCTTAGACTGGCAGCGTGACTATTAGTACGGATTCGCCCGTAATCGGCCTGGGCATGCCACGTATCCCGAGCGCACGCAACAGGCTCAAGGATACCCCCGTGGACGGAACGAAGCGGGTGCTGCTGGCCGCCCCGCGCGGCTACTGCGCCGGCGTGGACCGCGCCGTGATCGCCGTGGAGAAGGCCCTCGACCTGTATGGCGCGCCCGTTTACGTGCGCAAACAGATCGTGCACAACGTGCACGTCGTCTCCGAACTGGAGAAGAAGGGTGCCATCTTCGTCGAGGAGGTCGACGAGGTGCCGACCGGCTCTCACATCGTTTTCAGCGCCCACGGCGTCTCGCCGGCGGTCGTCAACGCCGCCGCCGACCGCGGCCTGCTCGCGATCGACGCGACCTGCCCGCTGGTGACCAAGGTGCACCGCGAGGCCGTGCGCTTCGCCAGGGACGACTTCGAGATCCTCCTGATCGGCCACGAGGGCCATGAAGAGGTCGAGGGCACCGCGGGGGAGGCCCCCGAGCACACCACCCTCGTCGGCAGCCCCGACGAGGCCGACACCATCCAGGTGCGCAATCCCGAGAAGGTCGTCTGGCTCTCGCAGACCACCCTCAGCGTGGACGAGACCATGGAGACCGTGCGCCGCCTGCGGGCACGCTTCCCCCTGCTGCAGGACCCGCCGAGCGACGACATCTGCTACGCCACCCAGAACCGGCAGGTGGCGATCAAGAAGATCGCCGAGGACTCCGACCTCGTGATCGTCGTCGGGTCGGCGAACTCGTCCAACTCGGTGCGCCTGGTCGAGGTGGCCCTGGAATACGGCGCCCGGGCCGCCTACCGGGTCGACTTCGCCAGCGAGGTCAAGCAGGAGTGGCTCGACGGTGTGGTCACGGTCGGGGTGACGAGTGGGGCATCCGTGCCGGAGGAACTCGTGCACGAGCTTCTCGCGGCGCTCGAAGACGCCGGCTACGGCAACGTCGAGGAGGTCAAGACGGCCGAGGAAGACCTGTTGTTCTCGCTTCCGAAGGAACTGCGCAAGGACCTTGCCGGCAACAAGGACGCGCGAGGGCTCGGCGGCCGGGTCACCCGCGCCGAGTAGACGAAGGCCGGCGGCCGGCCCTCACAGCGGGCCGCCCTTCCGGACCGTTACGGCCGGCTGCAGGAATCACGGCTGGCTGTAGAAGGTGAGCAGCGTCGGGTCGGTGGCCAGGATGACCGACATGAACACGAAGATCACGACGAAGGCGACGACCGCGCCGATCAGCGGCAGGTAGAAGGCGCGCTTGCCGCGGACGAGCAGCAGGATCGCGCCGGCCGCGGAGGCAAGCCAGACCGCTGCCTCCGTGAAACTCCCGGCGGTGATCAGCCCGGCCACCGAGGCGGCGGGGGTGTAGTCCCCGAGGTCCTGCTGCGTGTAGAGCATCTGCACGGCCTGGGGGAGGGCGCCGAGCACCCCGACCGCGAAGAAGGTGGCCAGGAGCCCGAAGACGAGCAGGGCAAGCGTCACCGGCCGGTCCCAGGCGGGCACGGTGCCGCGCGCCCGGGCGGCCTGGTTCGGGCCGGATGTCGTCGGGGTCGCCGACGGAACCGGCGGGACGGCGTCGGGGGCCGGAGTCCAGCTCCAGCCCTCCGGCGCCAGTTCGCCGTATTGCGGGCGTGGCCGGGAATCCTCGGGCGGGGTCCCCGCTGGTGTGGACAAAGGATTCTCGGCCATCGTCATCCCGGGTGCTAGCTGTTCGAGTGGCCGGCGGAGCCGAGCTGGCGGGTGGCTTCGGCGACGCGGGCGGCCATGGCCGTCTCGGCGACCTTGCCCCAGGCGCGCGGGTCGTAGACCTTCTTGTTGCCGACTTCGCCGTCAACCTTGAGCACGCTGTCGTAGTTGCTGAGCATGTAGCCGGCGACCGCGCGGGTGAACGCGTACTGGGTGTCGGTGTCGATGTTCATCTTCACGACGCCGTTCGCGACGGCCTCGGCGATCTCGGCGTCGGTCGAGCCCGATCCGCCGTGGAAGACCAGGTCGAGCGGCTTCGGGCCGGTGCCGAACTTGGCGGCGACGCCATCCTGGATCTCCTTGAGCAGCTCCGGGCGCAGCTTGACGTTGCCGGGCTTGTAGACGCCGTGCACGTTGCCGAAGGTGAGCGCGGCCATGTAGCGGCCGTTCTCGCCCATGCCGAGGGCATCGATCATGGCGAGGGCATCGTCGAGGGTCGTGTACAGGTTCTCGTTGATGTCACCCTCGACGCCGTCCTCTTCGCCGCCGACGGCGCCGATTTCAACCTCGAGGATTGCGTTGATCGCCTGGGTGCGCTTGAGGATGTCCTTGGCGATGTCCAGGTTCTCGCCGAGTGCGATGGCGGAGCCGTCCCACATGTGCGACTGGAAGATCGGGTTGCGGCCGGCCTTGACCTCCTCTTCGGAGGCGGTGATCAGCGGCAGGACGAAGTCCTCGAGGGCGCCCTTGGGGCAGTGGTCCGTGTGCAGGGCAACGGTAACGGGGTAATTGTCGGCGACGGACCGCACGAAGTGCGCCATCGCGAGCGCACCGGATGCGCGGTTCTTGACCGTGTGGCCGGCGAAGTAATCTGCGCCACCGGTGGTGACCTGGATGATGCCGTCTGAGCCGGCCTCGGTCAGGCCCTGTAGTACGGCGTTAATGCTCTGTGAGGACGAAACGTTGAACGCGGGATACGCGAACCCATTCGTCTTGGCCTTGTTGAGCATCTCTGCATACTGGTCGGGGGTTGCGATGGGCATTGTTTAGTCTCCTCGGTTGAACCGTTTCGGTCCTTCAATACTACCGAGGGAGGGTCGCCGGGCGTGCGAGACCGTGAGGCGGGATCGGGATCGTCGGGCGCTAGGCTGAAGGCGGCAGCGCTGATCCATCAGCGCCGGCCCAAAGACGGGTCACGCCACTGCCGCACTCTTCGTCCGGGAAGGACCATCTGTGAACAGCCCCGAAATCGCCCCCAATTTCACCCATCCCGACCGAAACCTGGCCATGGAACTGGTGCGCGCGACCGAGGCGGCCGCGATTCGCGCGGTTCCGTTCATCGGCCGCGGCGACAAGAACGCCGCAGACAAGGCGGCCGTCGACGCCATGCGCGTCTTCCTCGGCACCGTCAACTTCGATGGCCTCATCGTCATCGGCGAGGGCGAAAAAGACGAAGCCCCCATGCTCTTCAACGGCGAGCGGGTCGGCAACGGCCGCGGTCCGGCCTGCGACATCGCCGTCGACCCGATCGACGGCACCAGCCTCACCGCCGCCGGCCGCCAGAACGCGCTCTCCGTCATCGCGGTCTCATCGCGCGGCACCATGCTCGACGCGTCATCCGTGTTCTACATGGACAAGATCGTCACCGGCGGCGCCGGCCGCGGGGTCGTCAGCCTCGATGCGTCGATCGGCGACAACATCCGCGAGCTCTCGAAGAAGACCGGCAAGCCGGTCGGTGAGATGGTCCTCGCCGTGCTCGACCGGCCGCGCCACGCCGGCCTGATCGACGAAATCCGCAGCGCCGGCGCCGGAACCCGGCTGATGAGCGACGGCGACGTCGCCGGCGGAATCAACGCGGCCCGCTGGGAGACGCGCATCGACATGTGCGTCGGCATCGGCGGCAGCCCCGAGGGCATCACCACCGCGTGCGCGCTCAAGGCCATCGGCGGGTACATGCAGGGGCGCCTCGCCCCGAAGGATGACGCGGAGCGTGCCGGCGGCATTGCGGCCGGCCTCGACATCGACAAACTGCTCGAGCTCGACGACATGGTCAGCGGTGACAACACGTTCTTCGTGGCGACCGGCGTGACCGATGGCGGACTCGTCGACGGTGTGCGTCGCATGGGCCCGATCATCCGCACCGAGAGCATCGTCATGCGGTCGAAGTCGGGCACCACCCGTCGCGTGATCGCGGAGCACCTCGCCTCGAAGTGGCTCTAAGGCCCAACCCCCGGCAACCCGGTTGCCCGGCGTCGCCGTGAACGAGGAGAGTCGCCGCGCAAGCGGCGACTCTCCTCGTTCACGGTCGTGTCCATCGCCGCAGGCAGACCGGAGGCCGGTGGCGCTCAGCGGTGGTCAGACGCCCAGCCGGTTCCTCAACCAGGCGCGGGCGCGGGCTTTGTAGTCGGTTGCGAGGCGCGTCGTGGCGGCGATGGTCTCGAAGGCGTGGGGGGCGCCGGGAACGATGTCGAGCGTGCAGTCGACGCCCGCGTCGCGGAGGGCGGCGGCGTAGGTGCGGCCTTCGCCATAGAACAGCTCGATGTCGCCCATTCCGATCCACGCTGCGGGGAGACCGGTGAGATCGGTGCGCCGGGCCGCGGCAGCGTACGGCGGAAGATCGGCAGCTCCGGGTTCCTGACCGAGGTAGGCCTTCCAGCCGGCGCGGTTCGATTTGTTGTTCCAGAGTCGGTGCCTGACGGCGTCGAGTTCGCGGCGGCCGGCTGTGCGGTCGTCGAGCATGGGGCAGAAGAGCCATTGTGCGACCGGTTGGACGCCGCCCTGATCATGGATTCGCTGAACCAGTGCCGCGGCCAGGCCGCCTCCGGCGCTCTGCCCGCCGATCGCGATCCTGGCCGGGTCCACGCCGACGTCGACGGCGGATTCGAGCAGGGCGTTCCAGGCGAAGAAGCAGTCGTCGAGAGCTGCGGGGAACGGGCTCTGAGGTGCGAGCCGGTATTCGATCGACACCACCACGATGCCGAGGTCGCGAGCGACGTCGGCCATGTGGACGTCGTCCTGGGACGCCTTCCCGATCACCATGCCACCGCCATGGATGTTCAGCAGGGCCGCCCTCTTTCCGCGATCGGGGGGTGAGGATCCGGGGGGTGAGAATATGCGAGCGGGCTGGCCGTTGGCCAGCATCACGACGTTGAAAGACACCCCGTCGAACTGCGAGGGTGTCTTCACTCGTTTGAGCAGCCCGTTGATCACGGAGCGACCTGCGCTCGTCGTCACCGGCGGGTTCGGGACAAAGCGGAAGATGCGTCGGAGCTCAGGATTGAGGCGGGAGGCCTTCATCTCCTCTCCTCTGGCGCCGACGGGTGGGAGGACGACGCGTTCCACGAACGGTCAGCGGAGAGCGGCGCTTCCCGCCGATGGTTCAATCCCGGCCCCCGTCGAGTCCGGCGGTCGCCAGCGCCACAGCGTCCAGGTCGCTGGTGTCGAGGTCGCTCGCGTCCCGTTCCGCGGCCTCCAGTTCGGCCACGAATTCCCAGGCCGCCAACTCCCGGGTGCTCTCTTCGATGGCCGCCAGCGGAGCGAGCACCTTTGACTCGTCGAGGGCGTTGAGCTTGCGAGCGGTCGGCAGTACCTGGCGTTCCATCGAGCCGACGAACCCGTTGTAGTCCTTCACCGTGCGTTCGATCGAACGGCCCAGTTTCTCGATGTGGGTCGCCGTGGTCGACAGCCGGGCATAGAGCTCGCGGCTGAGGTCGAAGAGCACCTTCGCGTCGTGGGTGAGCACGTCCTGCTGCCAGGTGAACGCGACGGTCTTCAGCACCGACCAGAGCGTGACGGGCGAGGCGAGGGCGACCCGCTTGGAGAAGGCGAACTCCATGATCGACGGGTCGGCCTCGAGCGCGCTCGAGACGAGCGACTCGCTGGGGATGAACGCGATCACGATTTCGGGGGAGGCCTCGAGCCCCTGCCAGTAGGCCTTGCCGCCGAGGGTGCTGATGTGGTCGCGCACCGCCTTGACGTGCGCTCCGAGGAGCGCGGTGCGCCGGGCGCCCTCCGCCCCGGTCGCCGTGGCCGGAATCTGGCTCGCCTCGAGGAACGCGGTGAACGGAACCTTGGCGTCGACTGCGATGTTCTTGCCGCCGGGCAGGTGCACGACCATGTCGGGGCGGCCGGCCCCGGCATCGGAGCTGATGCTCGACTGCACGTCGAAGTCGACGCGCTCGATGAGGCCGGCGGCCTCGACCACGCTGCGCAGCTGGGTCTCGCCCCACACTCCTCTGGTGCTGTTGGAGCGCAGGGCGGACGCCAGGGTTTCGGCGGTGCTGCGCAGGCGTTCCTCGGATTCGGTGGCGTTGCGCAGCTGCTGGCTGAGTTCGCCGTGCTGCACGCTGCGCTGGGCCTCCAGCTCGGTAACCTTCTTCTGCATCTCGGAGAGGCTTTCCCGCACGGGGGCGAGGGCCTGCAGGACCGTGCTTTCCCGCTGCTCGCGTTGCGTGCGGGCGGCGGTCTCTGCGCGCTGACGCTCGTCGAACTCGCGCGCGCGGCGCTGCGCGTCTGCGAGTTGCTCGCGGAGGGCATCCGTCGTGGCCTGCACCGACGCGAGTTCCTCCCGCAGAATGGCCGACACGGCCGCCTCGGAGGAGCGCAACTCGGCCAGCGCCACCTGGTGCCGCGCCACCAGAAATGCGGGGTCCTCGGCCGGGGTGGTGCTCGCGGCCGTTCCGCGCTGCTGCACTCCACGCCGTTGGACGAGGACGAGCGCGCCCAGGGCGCCGAGCAGCGCGCCGAGGGCGATGCCGAGAAGGAGTGTGAGCCAGGGATCCATGCCACTACTCTGCCAGCGCCCACCGACATCGCCGGGAATAGGGCGGCGGGCCGCGCAGGTTCGTCGACGCGCCGGCGCTCGTCAGTTCGGAATCCGCGCTACGACTCGAGCGCCCGGCCGTACAGGTCGGGATCGTTCCGGGTCGTCGGCGACACGACGAGGTGCTCCCGGTTGATCCGGAGTGCGAAGGAACCGAGGTAGGGCAGCTGGATGACGGTGCTGAGCCCGGCCCGCCAGGCCTCGGCGAGGGCGGGGATGACGCGGTTCTCGGGGAGGTCGCCGAGCGGGGCGGCCATCGACGACCGCCACCTCTCGCAGGCGTCCGGGTCGATGCCGGAACCCCAGAAATCCGAGGGCCAGGTCGAGGTCGCCTTCCACAGCTCGTCATCGGTGAGGGTGTCCAGGAGGTGCTGGGTCATCTCGTCGGGGGTGCTGACCCGGAGGATCGGCGGGTCGAAGTGCGTCCAGGCCCGCTTCCACTCGGACAGCCAACGCCCGCGTGCGGCATCGACGTCGAGGTTCTCCGGGCGATGGGAAGAGCCCGGGTCGGGCTCCGAATCGAGCCGGGGCACGGCATCGATGTCCAGCCGCCAGGCGCTCCGCACGAAGAGCAGGTAGATCAGCGGGGGCCAGCATTCCTCGACACTGACCTGCATGTCGTGCGGCCAGGGATTGCCCGGCAGATCGTCGGAGGAGCGCATCCGCCGATTCTCCTCTTCCCGGCGGGGCTCGCGCTACGGGTGGTTGAGGGCCATCGGGCCGTGCGTGGCGGCCATCTCCTGGGTTGCGACCGGGCCGATCGCCCCGATCTTGACTCCGGAGATGCGGGCCAGATCTTCGAGGGTGTCGGCGTCGTGCCGCCCAGCCGCGTGGATCATGATCGCCGCGCACGCTTCGGCGTCGGCGAGGGCGTCGTGGTGGGCGAACCCCTCGAACCCGGCCGCCATAGCGGCCACGGGCAGCCGGTAGGAATCGAGCTGGTAGGTGCGCCGGGCAACCTGAAGGCTGCAGACATAGCTGAAATCGGGAACCGTGAGGCCGGCGACCGTTGACGACGTCTTGATCACGCCGAGGTCGAAGCCGGCGTTGTGGGCGACGAGATGGTCGCCGTCGGCGAACGCGACCAGGTCGGGGAGCTGCTCCGCCCAGGTGGCCGCACCGACGACATCCGCGGGACGGATGCCGTGGATCTTGATGTTCCATTCGAGGAACGCGTCGTGCCCGGGTGCGGGCTGGATGAACCAGCCGACCCGGTCGACGACACGTCCGTCGCGAACCTTCACCAGCCCGACCGAGCAGGCCGAAGCGCCCGAAGAGTTTGCGGTCTCGAAGTCGATGGCGGTGAAATTGACTGGCACCCCTTCATGCTCTCACGGGCCGCCGACACGGCTTCCCCCGGCGCCAGAGCGCGGCACCGGGCCCAGCCGGTACGATGGACTCTCGTGGCTCTTACTATTGCAATCGTCGGACTGCCCAATGTCGGCAAGTCCACCCTCTTCAACGCGTTGACCAAGAACAACGTGCTGGCGGCGAACTACCCGTTCGCCACGATCGAGCCGAACGTGGGCATCGTCAACCTGCCGGACTCCCGGCTGGCGGCGCTCGCCTCGATCTTCGGCAGCGAACGGCTGCTGCCGGCGCCGGTGTCGTTCGTCGACATCGCCGGGATCGTGCGCGGCGCGAGCGAGGGTGAGGGCCTCGGCAACAAGTTCCTCGCCAACATCCGTGAGGCCGACGCCATCGCGCAGGTCATCCGCGGTTTCGCCGACCCCGACGTGGTGCACGTCGACGGCGCGGTCAACCCGGCCGGCGACATGGAGACCATCAACACCGAGCTCATCCTCGCCGACCTGCAGACCCTCGAGAAGGCCATCACGCGCTTCGAGAAAGAGGTCAAGGGCCGCAAGATGCCCCCGATCGTGCTTGAGACCGCGCTCAAGGCGCAGGCCGTGCTCGACGCCGGGCAGCCGCTGTCCTCCGCGACCCTCGACATCGAACCGATCAGGGAACTCGGCCTGCTCACCGCCAAGCCGTTCATCTACGTGTTCAACGTCGATGAAGACGTGCTGCAGGATGCCGACAAGCTCGCCGTGCTGGCCGCGCTCGTGGCCCCGGCCAACGCCGTGTTCCTCGACGCCAAGCTCGAGTCGGAGCTCAGCGAGCTCGACGCCGAGGACGCCGCCGAGATGCTCGCCTCCACCGGCCAGGCCGAGAGCGGCCTCGACCAGCTCGCCCGGATCGGCTTCGACACCCTCGGCCTTCAGACCTACCTGACCGCCGGCCCGAAGGAAACCCGCGCCTGGACGATCCACAAGGGCTGGACCGCCCCGCAGGCCGCCGGCGTCATCCACACCGACTTCCAGAAGGGCTTCATCAAGGCCGAAGTCTTCTCCTTCGACGACCTGGTCGCCGCCGGTTCGATCGCCGAGGCCCGCTCGAAGGGCAAGGCCCGGATCGAGGGCAAGGAATACGTCATGCAGGACGGCGACGTTGTGGAGTTCCGCTTCAACGTCTAGCCCGAGCCCCGGGTCCGGGTCATTCCGCATCCTGCCGGCGGTGATGCCTCTCGCCGAGGTAAACGGTTCCGATCGATTTCACCTGGTGTGCGGGACGATCTCGACCGCAAGGGTCGAACTCGGCCGCCAGTGTTCTCAGCGGAACATCCTATGCGCGAACGGGTGTCTTCATCCAGGGCTTGGGGCGGTGATCGAAGCCCGTGCCGGTCGCCGTTTTTCCTCTGGTGGCTCGTCGTTCCACACGACGTCGGTTGGGACATTCATCGCGCCCGTGTGGATAGAGCGAATAGGGTCGCGCATCGTGCGATGATCGAGTCGTGCGCCCGACAAGGCTGGTGTGGACTGAGTCCGCCGAGGATCGACTGACCGGCGGCTACCCGGGAAACCGCGTTGTCGCCCGAGCCTTTGTCGTGGTCCTTTTCCTTTTCATCTGGCTCTGTTTCGCAGCACTTGCACTACTCGTCCCGGACGCGGCGCTCGCGTCGGTGCCGGTGGCTGTCGTTACACTCGGGTTCGGGTTGGGCGGAGTGACTGCCGCCGTATTCGGTGGGCGGGTCAGGCAAAGACGTCGGATCGCACGTCTCCGAGCCGACCTTCCTGACGCGGTCTTGATCGCCTGCACGCCGGTGGACGGAATGCCGTGGGCCGTTCGTCAGATCGCGCGTGCGACGGGTAAAGGCACCGGGCCGCCTTTCTTGATCACCGCCCGATATATCGTGGCGGTTGAATTAGATCGGATCTCGTTCGTTTCTGGACGGCGCAGGATGGTCATTCCTACCGCCAATCTGGATCGAATCAGGCGAGGAACCGCGACGATCCAACGTGGCTGGCTCGTGCCCGCAGCCATCCGATCGACGATTGACCTTGGATTCATTGTGGCCGACCGTGAACCCATAGTCGTCCGGCTCTGCCCGATTCCCATCAATCAGGAGCCTCGGCACTACTTTCGTCCATTCGAGCTAGGCGTGATCGCTCAGACAGTTGATCTGGCGATCCGCGGCGAACGTCTGGACGCTCACGTGGAAATGTGATCAGCATCCTGCTCGAGTCACGGCGCGCGTCAGGTTGCCACAGCAACTGTTGATATGGCGGACAAGTGTTGCCGCCGAACTAGGCACAGGTGTCCGTGCCGGTCACAGTCGCGAGTCGAGGGTCGTGCGGCGACAACGCGAGGGGTCGTGAGCCAGTTCCGTGATCTTGCGGACTCTGAACCAAGCTGGCCGACGTCATGTGTTTCGGTGACGGAATCCGGTGGAGTTCCGCTTCAACGTCTAGCCAGTCGCACTCCTGAGGCGACCCTTCTGCTTCGGCAGACGGGGCCGTTTCGGCCTTGGGCGACGCCCGGAGCCCTAGGCTGTGCACATGGGGAAGTCAAAGCGACCGACATGTGTCATCGCTGCGCTGGGGATTGCAGTGCTCGTACTGGCCGGGTGCTCACCGTTCGCCGAGCCCAGTGGTCAATCCAGTCAGACTAACTCGCCGACCGCTCAGCCACCGACAGGGACGGAGAGCCCGGCGCCCGCCACTGCGGCGTCGATCGTGTTCTCGGTGGCGTCGATCCAGATCGTTGACAACTCCGGCGCCGTGCTGAGCGAGCACGACTATTTTGAGCCGACCGCGGACGTCGTTGCCGTGCTCACTGACGCTTTCGGTACCGAACCGACAGCCAGCCACTATGACGGGCATGCGGACAATCCGCCAGGCACTTCATATGACTGGGGCGGGTTTGCCGTTCAGGACGGCGAGTGGACGACTGAGGCCCCGTACTATTCGGAGTTCTATGTCTTGCTGACCGCCGAGACGGTGGGCGGACTCACTCTCTCGACCAGCGATGGCGTGTCAGTCGGTGATTCATTTTCAGATGTAGCTGCGGCGCACCCGGACGACGTCCAGAGCTACGCAGACGGGCCCTTGCAGCTCGAATGGACAGAGCTTCCGAAGTTTCCCGAGGGGTACGGGATCGAGATCGTGCCCGCCCTTTCTGTGCTCGTCATCGATTCTGAGCACAACGACGTTGTCTCTCGCATCATCGCCCCGGCCATGAACTGGGGCGCATAGCGCGCATCAGACGACCTCGTCGATGAAGCCGCTCACCGCCTCGACGACCAGGCGCGCGACCGCCGCCGCATCGAGCGGTGACGATTCAGCACAGCCGAGTGCGCATTATCGGCGACTCCGTCTTTCGGCGGGAGTGACACGATCACGCTGCGGAACCGAGCGTTGCAGCGCGTCATCGAACCGATCTTCCGTGGACGGCCGGACGCTGTGACGCTAGGAGATTGATCGGCTGCTGAACGTCGTGGAGTTCCGCTTCAACGTCTGAATCGGCGCGTTTCCGCAGGTCAGAGGGGGACGAGTGGTGACCCGATCTTCTGGGGTTAGTGAGCGGCTCGTTGACTATCGATATGATGGATGATAACCTCAATTATATGAGAACTGAGGCGCCCCTCCTCGCTCCGATCTTCCGGTCGGACGGTCAGGCACGTCTCCTGTCCACCTTGTTGCTCACCGGTGACGAGCTGAGTCTCACTGACCTGGCCGAGCGGGCCGGCCTGGCTTACCCGACCGCGCACCGTGAAGTCGCTCGCCTGATTGATGCCGGCATCCTGAGCGAGCGACACGTGGGGCGCACCAGGCTGATCCGCGCCAATGGCGAGAGCCCGCTTGTGGAGCCCTTGCGCGAGATCCTCACGGTCGTGACCGGCCCGGTGGTGATCCTGGCCGAGGAGCTTGCCCGCATCGACGGGATCGAGGCCGCGTTCCTCTACGGCTCCTTCGCCGCTCGGCTGCTCGGTGATTCTGGTCCGGCCCCGCACGACATCGACCTCATGGTGCTCGGTGCGCCCGATGTGGACGCGGTCTACGAGGCGTGCACGCGAGTCGAGTCGGCGGTGCACCGTCCCGTCAACCCGACGATCCTCACCCCGGAGGAATTCGCAGCGTCCTCCGGCTTTCTGGACAACGTGCGCGGCGGCTCGGCAGTCGCCGTCATCGGAGAGTTGCCGTGGCACTGACCCCGCTCACCCGCGTCCAGCAGGCAATGGTCCTCGCCCTGGTCGAGGTGCGACGTCTCGACGCCGTGCCCGCAGACGTCGCGCGGGCGACCTCGTTCCTGCGGCAGGCCCAAGAGCGCTTGGATCAACTCCCGCTGCTCACGAGCGTCACCGTCAGGTACGGCGTCGCCTACGACGCCTGTCATGACACCGGCGAGGCACTGCTTGCGGCGTACGGCTTCCGTACGACCAACGGGCCAGGCCAGCACGAGGCGCTCGGCCGCTACCTGCGCGCTGTGTTCGACAAGCCTCCGGCAGAGAAGGCAGCGCGACAGTTGGATCGATCTGCGGGCTGAGACGAGGTGGCGCACGCGTGGCTAGGCGGCGGCGAACCGTTTCTCCGAGCGAGCCTTCGCCTTCTCAGACTCGACCTCCCGGTTCTTCGGGGGAGCCGCGCTCACGAGGTCGTCGAGCAGATGCCTCGAGATGTGGGCGATCTCCTCGACAGCGCGGGTGAACGCTTCGGCGTTGGCATGCGACGGCTTCGTGGAGCCGCTGATCTTGCGCACGAACTGCAGGGCGGCCGCGTGGACCTCGTCGTCGGTGGCGGCGGGCTCGAAATTATGCAGAGTGTGGATGTTCCGGCACATGCACCCAGAATAGCCAGGTGTCCGGGCGTCGTCACCCTGCATTTCCGCTTGGCCCGGCGTCAGAATCTAGCCCTCGACAGAGCCTGGGGACGGCCAGTAAACCCGCGTGGTGTGCGTGGCTAATTCAGGAGATCCGCAGCCGTCGGATGCGATCCGACCGTACTTCCGCGGGTCTCCCGACCAGGTCCGGGCAGTTTTCCTGAATTCGGCACTCTCCTGAATTCGGCACCACTCGGCACTTCGGCACCATTTCCTGAGTCAGGCACCTCGGGAGGGTCAGTCCGCGACCCGCAGGACGACGTTGCCCTTCTTGTGGCCCGCGTCGACGTAGCGGTGGGCGTCGACGATGTCGGCAAGGTCGAAGGTGCGGTCGATGACCGCCTGGAACCGACCCGATTCCGCCAGCCGGACCAGCTGCGCGAGCGCCTCGGCCGTCCTCGGGACATTGCCTGAGGTGACCCGCTTCCCGCTCCTCCTGGTGTGCCAGGGGGCCAGAAGCATTCCCTTCAGGTCGGAGATGACGAGCAGCAGTGCGCCGCCTCGGTTGATGCGCTCTCCAACCCGCTCGAACGGAGCGTTGCCGACGCAGTCCATGATGACGTCGTACGACCGCCCCTCGGCGAGGAAGTCCTCGGCGGTGTAGTCGATCACCCGGTCTGCGCCGAGCGCGGTGACCAGCTCCCGGTTGACGCCGGTGCACACGGCCGTGACGTGCGCACCCATCTCCTTGGCGAGCTGCACCGCCGCGGTCCCCACGGCACCGGAGGCGCCGTTCACGAGGACGCCGGCACCCGGTGCGATCGTCGCCCGGCTCAGGAAGGCGTGGGCGGTGATTCCCCCGAACACGAGGGTCACGGCCTCCTCGAAGGTCATGTTCCGTGGCTTCGCCGTGATCGCTCCGTCTTGCGGAACGCACACGTACTCGGCATGCCCGCCGAACCTGCTGCCGAGCATGGCGATCACCTCGTCGCCGGGGGCGAACTTCGTGACGCTGGCGCCGACGGCCTCGACAACGCCGGCGACGTCCATTCCCAGGACGCGCTTGCGAGGGCGGAACACGCCGAGCGCCAGAGCGGACAGCAGGCCCAGCCCGGCGGGGACGGTGCGCCCCCGAGCCCGGTGATCGGCCGCGCTCACCGTGCTCGCCCGAACTCTGACGAGCACCTCGCCGTGGCCCGGCGATGGCTTGGGCGCGTCCTCGATGCGCACCACCTCGGGGGACCCGAACCGGCGATAGACGGCGGCGCTCATCCGGACATCCTGTGCGTGAATGCGAGTTTCTCGTTGCGGATTCATGGCGACTCCTTGAGTTGAGGTGTGGGTGTTTGTGGCGTGAATGCAGTCGTTTTTCCGGGCCGGGTCGATGGACGAGGTCGGCCTCGGGCAGGTGTGGCCCGACGACGGATGACGTACTCGGCTACCGCGAGATTGACCACCCAGGCTGCCCCCATCGCCACGGCTCGGGGGAGTTCGGCGGCCGGGCCGAAAAAGATCGACTCGGGGATCAGCAGGAGCGCCTGGGTGCCCGCGCCCACGCCGATCGCGTAGGCCCGGGTCATCCACGCGCCGTGCCGGAGGAAATCCCGGCGCACGATTCCGCGGATGCCGAGGCCGACACTCGCCGCCATCGCGGCGCCGAAGACCAGCCGGAGGACCGAGAGGAGCACGCCGTCGCCGGGCGGGTGCGGGTAGAAGACGGCCATCCACATGCCGGACAGGGCGGTGATCAGCCCGGCGGGGATGAGTATCCCGCCGACGATGCGATGCCAGCCGCGGCGACGGAGTGCGGGAACGAATTGGAACGCGCCCAGCAGGCTGAACACGGTCACGCTCACAATGTGCGTGACGACGGGCACGGGCGAGTCGAGGAACCGGGCGTTCTGCGGTGTGGCGACGGCCCCGCCGGTCAACTCGCCGAGTCGCGCCGCCCCGGCCAGGATCGGGATGAGGCTGAGGAGGATCAACCCGGTGGGCGCGAGCCACCCTGTTCGAGGGCCCTTCCTGCGATTGCCGCGGGGGATCGCGGCAGTTGCGACGACTTTCGTCATGATTGTCCGCTCCTCAGCACATTGACCGAGACCAATGTGACGCCCAGGTTGCTGACCCGCCGCAACAGCCCGTGCAGGGCAGCCTGATCGAGGACCGATCCCGTGAGGGTGGTCGTTCCATCGCTCTCGGTTGTCAGTGTGAAGCCCGCGAACCAGTCGCTCCAGCAATCATCCAGCTGCCCCAGGAGGCGGATCTCATACCGGTCGAGCTGATCGTGCCCGACCGGCATCGTGTGCTCCTCATTCATCGCGCACTTCCTTTCGCTTCGCAAGGGCCCCGGGGCGGGGTTCAGGCCGTGGTCGCGCGGTCGAGGCGGGAGCCGCTTTCGCCGGACAGGCTCCGGCCCGCGGATTTGCGCTGGTTCGACCACAGGGAGTAGCCGAGCCAGATCAGGGCCAGGCCCATGGGGATGGCGGCCATCCGTTCGAGGGTGTGCGGGAGAAGCGCGCCGGCAACGGGAGTCACGGCGGCGGCGGCGATCAGCAGGATGCCGGCCCCGCGGGAGAGCACCCGGGCGCGGATGATGCTGATGCCGAACACCAGGGCGCCGATGACGTAGAGCGCGCCTCCGACACCGGGAAGTGCGGCGAGCGGGCCGAGGTCGGTGACGGCCGGGTGCCGGCCGAAGAGACCGACGAAGTCCTCGGCGAACTGCGGCGCGTCGGCCACGACCAACGGCGCGATGAACGCCTCGGCGAAGACGAAGGCCGACTGCAGGACGAAGAAGAGTCCGAACATCGCGTATCCGATCAGGCCGAGCAACCCGAATTGCCGAACCTGGCGAAGGTAGACGCCGGTGAGGCCCACCATCCCGAGCACGGCCATGCCGAAGCTGAGACTGTGCACGGTCACCCAGGCCTGGGTGGTGAGGGAGGAGACCTCGTCGGCCGGGTGGATGAACTGGATGACGATGTAGATCAGTCCTGACAGTGCGGCGGCGATGCCGGCCCCACGGGTGAGGGTGGACGAGGTGATGCTCATGATGATTCTCCGAAGCTCTGGAATGGATGTTCTGAAATGGATGTTCTGAAATGCCCGGGCGGATGCCTGACGACAACCTGAATCTACGGAGGCACCTGGTGACCGGGCATCACCCGGTGTGGTGATCGATGTGGTGATTGTGCGGGCGCCTCGAATCAGGCCCGTGCCGGTTCCGGAGCATTCGAGTCGAGGATCCGGGGTGCTGCGATCGGTCGGGACGGCTGGGCGAGCAACACCGCGAGGACGATGAGTCCTGCCCCCGGGAGCGCGAGCCAGAAGATGTTCCCCCAGCGGTGACCGGCATCGCGAAGCCGTCGGATCTGGACGGCCAGTGTGGGCAGGAGGACGACGAGGTTCCAGGCCCCGCTCAAGCTGGTCGCTGAGTTCATCGTGAGATCCGAGAGCGAGCCGAGCACGGCGGTGACGAGTGTGGTGAAGAGAATCCACCACCAGAACTCGGCTCGGCCGGCTGTGCCGGTGAAATCCGCGTACTTGCGGACGACGATCTGGATTGCTGCGGGGAATGACATGGGATCCTTTCAGGGAGTCGGGCGTGGAAGTGGTGGGGTTCAGCGCACAGCGAGGTCCGCAGCGGGGAACTCCACGAGACCTGAATCTACGGAGGCACCTGGTGACGCGGCATGACGAGGCGTGGTGATCCATGTGGTGATTGTCCAGTTCGGCCGTTCCCTGTGGCGCGGTCGGAAACCGCCTCGCGGGGCGGGGCAGCTCCGCCGGGACCACCCCTGCCGGTGGCACAATGGCGGCATGACACTGCACCTCACCGGCGACCCCGCGGCGGACACCCTGCTCACCGAGGATCCGTTCGCCCTGCTCCTCGGAATGCTCCTCGACCAGCAGATCGCGATGGAGATCGCGTTCGCCGGGCCGGCCAAGATCCGCGACCGGATCGGCACCCTCGACCCGGCGACCATCGCCGGTTTCGACCCCGACGCGTTCGCCGAGGTCTTCCGCACCAGCCCGGCCGTGCACCGCTTCCCCGGCTCGATGGCGACGCGGGTGCAGGAGGTGGCCGGCATCATCGCCCGCGACTGGAACGGAGACGCCGCCTCCCTGTGGACCTCCGGTTCCCCGGACGGCGCCGAGATCCTGCGCCGGCTGAAGACGCTGCCGGGGTTCGGCGACCAGAAGGCGCGGATCTTCCTCGCCCTGCTCGGCAAGAGACTGCGGGTGCCGAACGAGGGGTGGCGGGAGGCATCCGCCCCCTATGGCGAGGACGGCTCGCACCGCTCCGTCGCCGACATCGTCGACGCCGAGTCGCTGGCCCTGGTCCGCGAGACCAAACGTGCGGCGAAGGCCGCCGCGAAGAAGGCCTAGGGCAGCGGTGGGTCCCCATTTCAGCGAGCAGGCCTTCGACTTCCTCGAGGAGCTGGAACACCGCAACAACCGTGACTGGTTCGAAGAGCACAAGCCGAGCTACGAGCGTGAGCTGAAGGCACGGATGCTGGAGGTCATCGACGCGGTCAACGCCAGGCTGGCCGATTTCGCCCCCGACCACGTCCGGCCGTCGAGCAAGGCCATGCTGCGGATCTACCGCGACGTGCGCTTCTCGAACGACAAGACGCCCTACAAGACCCACCTGGCCGCATCCTGGCCGCGTCAGGGTCTGGAGAAGACCGGGGGCGCCGGGTTCTTCCTCCAGGTCGGCGTGCACGGGGTCATGGTCGCCGGGGGCTCCTACAGCCCGGGTCCGCCGCAGCTCCTCGCCATCCGCCGGCACCTGCTCGAGCACCACGCCCGGTTGCGGGCGCTTCTGGCCGAGGAGTCCCTGGTCCGGCTGACCGAGCCGCTGGACGGCCATCCGCTGATCCGCTCCCCGAAGGGGTTCCCGGTTGACCATCCCGCGGCCGACCTGCTGCTGAACCGGCGATGGGCGCTCTTCTCGAACCTGCCGGGCGCGGCGGCGCTGGGCGACGGGTTCATCGACCTCGTGATCGAACGATTCCGGGCGATCGCCCCCGTCGTCGATTTCCTGAACGTGCCCCTGGCCGCCGTCACGCCCCTCGAGCGCGAGGCGGCGACCGGGCTGCGATCAGCCCGCTGACGACCGGACCCTCGGGTCTGAGAGTCTCAGGGCGCACGGCCGCACCCCCGCACGGCTCAGCGCGACTGGCGCCCCTTGGGCTTCGGCGCACCCTTGACCGCGGGGGCACGCCCCTGACCCTTGGAGGCCTTTGCCTTGCCGCCGGCCTTCGCCGGAGCCTTCGGTGCGGCGGCTGCCGCGGCTGCCGCGGATGCCGCGGGCTTCCGCACCAGAGGTCGTGCGACCTCGAGCAGTTCGAGTCCGGCGTGGGTCAGCGTGGGCACGTCGTCGACGGTGACGAACAGTTCGCCGCCGACCTCGTCCTCGAGCGTGCGGATGGAGATGAGGAGGGTGGCGCGGGTCAGGTTGAGGGTCTTCGCCGCGGCACCCCAGTTGGTGGCTTCGGCGGTCGTGACGAAACGCCGGAGCAGGGTGGTATCCACAAGAAAGCCCTTCGAACTGCCGCCGTGCCGGTCACGGGGCAGTAACAGGGTACGCGCTGCAATGAGAACATGGAGTAATGACCGCAACGCTCGTGGCCAGGGGCCTCGCCGGAGGGTACGCGCACCGCACCCTGTTCGACTCACTCGACCTCACCGTCGCCCCCGGCGACGTCATCGGTGTGGTCGGTGCGAACGGGGCAGGCAAGTCCACCCTGCTCCGGCTGCTCGCCGGCATCCTCGCCCCGCAGGCGGGCACGGTCAGCCTGGCCCCGACCGATGCCTTCGTCGGCTGGCTGCCCCAGGAACACGAACGTGTGCCGGGCGAGACGATCTCGGGCTACCTCTCCCGTCGCACCGGCTGTGCGGAGGCGACCCGCGAGATGGATGCCGCGGCATCCGCCCTCGCCGATCCTGAGCCCCGTCCGGATGGCCTGGACCCGGCCGACGTGTACTCGAGGGCCCTCGACCGGTGGCTCGCGAGCGGGGCCGCCGACCTCGACGACCGGTTGCCGATCGTGCTCGCCGAGCTGGGCCTGCGGCTCGGCGCCGACCTGGCCGAGGGCACGCCGATGACGGCGCTCTCCGGCGGCCAGGCGGCCAGGGTCGGCCTCGCCGCCCTGTTGCTGTCCCGGTTCGACATCGTCCTGCTCGACGAGCCCACCAACGACCTCGACCTCGACGGGCTGGAGCGGCTGGAGACGTTCGTGCGCGGGCTGCGCGGCGGCGTCGTGCTGGTCAGCCACGACCGGGAGTTCCTCGCCCGCTGCGTCACCCGGGTGCTGGAACTCGACCTGGCCCAGAACGCCAACCGGGTGTTCGGCGGCGGCTACGACTCCTACCTCGAGGAACGCGAGACGGCACGGCGACACAAGCGCGAGGACTTCGACGAATTCGCGGCGAAGAAGGCCGACCTGGTCGGTCGTGCCCGCACCCAGCGCGAATGGTCGAGCCAGGGTGTGCGGAACGCCATGAAGAAAGCCCCCGACAACGACAAGATCCGTCGCAAGGCCTCCGCCGAGTCCAGCGAGAAGCAGGCGCAGAAGGTGCGGCAGATGGAAAGCCGGATCAACCGCCTCGAGGAGGTCGAGGAGCCGCGCAAGGAATGGCAACTCGAGTTCACCATCGGCGCAGCCCCGCGCTCGAGCGCCGTGGTCGCCACCCTCAGTGCGGCCGTGTACCGCCAGGGTGATTTCACCCTCGGCCCGGTGTCGCTGCAGGTCAACGCGGGGGAGCGGATCGGCATCACCGGCCCCAACGGGGCCGGCAAGACCACGCTGCTCCGGGCGTTGCTGGGCCGAAAGGCCCCGGATGAGGGCACGGCCGCGCTCGGGGCGAGCGTGCGGATCGGCGAGATCGACCAGGCGCGCGCGCTCCTCGCCGGCGACGTTCCGCTCTCCGCCCGCGTCGAGGCGCTCCTGCCCGACCTGTCCGTCGCCGAGGTGCGCACCCTGCTCGCCAAGTTCGGGCTGAAGGCGGACCACGTCGGCCGGCCCGTCGACGAGTTGTCCCCGGGCGAGCGCACCCGGGCCGGCCTCGCCCTGCTCCAGGCCACCGGGGTCAACCTGCTCGTGCTCGACGAGCCTACGAACCACCTCGACCTGGCGGCCATCGAACAGCTCGAACAGGCGCTCGAGTCCTACCAGGGCACGCTTCTGCTGGTCACCCACGACCGGCGGATGCTCGAAAACGTCACCACCGACCGGCGCTGGAGCGTCGACGCCGGGCAGGTCAGCCAGGGATGATGGGTGCCCACCACGCCATGACCGGCGCGGCCGCGTGGATCGCCGTCACGGCGACCGCCGGGCACGGCCTCGGCCTGTTCCCGGTGTCTCCCGCGGGAACGATCACCGGCGCGCTCCTCTGCGCCGGGGCCGCGCTGCTTGCCGACGCCGACCACGGCTCCGCCACCATCTCGCGCTCCGTTCCCGTGCTCGGCCGGCTCGTGACCGGCGGGATCTCCCGCGCCTCGGGCGGCCACCGGCACGGGCTGCATGGTCTGCTCGCCGTGCTCTGCGTCTGGCTGCTCGCCACCGGCCTCGACCGGTTGTCGTGGCAGTCGCCCTGGGCCGAGAAGCCCATCGACGTCGGGGTGGCCGCCGCGAGCGCCGCCGCGATCGCGTTCGCCGGCTACGCGCTGGGCCTGGCCCAGGGTTCCTGGCCGATCGCGTGGCTGATCGGCCTGGTCGGAGCCGCCGGCATCACGGTCTTCGCGCCGGAGCGCTCCGACTGGTTCATCGTCTGCATCACCCTCGGCTACGGGGTGCACCTGGCCGGCGACCTGCTGACCACGGGCGGCCTGCCGCTCTTCTGGCCCTGGGTGCCCAGGCCGCCACGGGCCTGGCGGAAGGTCCCCGTCCTGCGGCACGTCTGGACCTCGGGCGGCTACCTGGCCCTCCCGGTGCTGGGCAACGCGGGCTCCGTCCGGGAGTGGGCGTTGCTGATCCCGGTCACCCTCTACGTCGGCTACGGGATGCTGTTCGCCGCGCTCGCCGAGGTCGGCGTCGACCTGGCCGCGATCCTGCACTGATCGGCCCTTGGCGAATAGGCCCGGGAGTGGTTCGCTGGGGGAATGACCAACCTGCCGATGTTCCCGCTCGGGTCCGTGCTCTTCCCGTACCTGCCGCTTCAGCTGCGGGTGTTCGAGGAACGCTACCTGGTCATGCTGTCCCGCATCCTCGCCGACGAGCCGGCCGAGTTCGGCGTGGTGCTGATCGAACGCGGCCAGGAGGTCGGCGGGGGAGAGCACCGGTTCCGCTACGGCACCGTCGCCCAGATCACCCAGCTGGCGGCATCCGACGGGTTCGTCGGCGTGCTCGCCCAGGGTGAGCGGCGCATCGAGGTGCTCGAATGGCTCGACGAAGACCCGTACCCGGAGGCCCTCATCCGCGACCTCCCGGAGCTGGACTGGGACGACGACCTGTACCCGCTCCGGGAAGAGGCCGAACAGGCCGTGCGGCGGGCCCTGGCCCTGGCCAGCGAATTCACCGATCAGGCCTGGTCGCCGGATGTCGAACTCTCCGAGGACCCGACGGCTGCCGCCTGGCAGCTGGCCGGCATCACCCCGGTCGGCCCGCTCGACCAGATCGCCCTGCTGCGGTCGACGACCATGGAGGGACTGCTCACCGCCGTGCTCGTCTACACGGCCGCGGCGGTGGACTCCTTCCGTTCGCCCTGGCCGGAGGAGTGAGCCGCCCGGCACCCTCCCGGTGCCGGCGGCCGGGCGCGGGGCGCTAGGCTGGTGGCGAAAACCGAATATCGGGCCATCACGGTCGATGCGGGAGAGTTCGACGCCGACAGGCGTGCGAACACCGAAGGAGCAATCCTCCCCGACAATCTCTCAGGTACTCGTACCGCATCGAACTGGCCACTCTGAAAAGTAGCCGCAGCACCAGCGCGGCTCGCCCATGGTGAAAGCCGCGCCCGGTTGGGGCGGCGAAGCTCTCAGGCCTGACGACAGAGGGGGAGTTCCCAGGGGCTCGATCGCGCCCCGGAGATTCTCGCTCGGCCCCGGCCGACGACAACCTGGAGAACTCATGACCCCGGACACCGCCGCCCACCCCTCGGACCAGCCGACCGACGCCCCGTCGAACACCGTCCCGGCAAGCGACGAACGGTTCTCGCCGCTGCACCAGGCGCACGTCGACGCCGGCGCCAGCTTCACCGACTTCGCCGGCTGGCAGATGCCGGTGCGCTACTCGAGTGATCTCGCCGAGCACCACGCCGTCCGCACCAAAGCGGGCATCTTCGACCTCTCGCACATGGCCGAGATCACCGTGTCCGGACCGGATGCCGGGGCCTTCCTCGACTACGCCCTCGCCGGCAAGCTCTCCGCGATCGACCTGCTCCAGGCCAAGTACAGCCTCATCCTCAACCCCGCCGGCGGCATCATCGACGACATCGTCGTCTACCGCACCAACGCTGAGGACTACCTCGTCGTCGCCAACGCCGGCAACCGGTTCCCGGCCTTCGAGGCACTGTCGGACCGGGCCGCCCGGTTCGACGTCACCGTCAGCGACCAGAGCGACGACGTCGCCCTGGTCGCCGTGCAGGGGCCGGTCTCCCGCGCCATCCTCGAGGCCACCGCCGGACTCACCGTCGACGGCGACCTTTCCGAGCTGAAGTACTATCGGGCCCTCGGCGGCACCTTCCAGGACAGCGACGTGCTCATCGCCCGCACCGGCTACACCGGTGAGGACGGCTTCGAGCTCTACATCGACGTGCCCGCCGCCGCCGCGCTCTGGGACGCCCTCCGCGCCGCGGGGGAGCCGTTCGGCCTCGTGCCGGCCGGCCTCGCCAGCCGGGACACCCTCCGCCTCGAGGCGGGGATGCCGCTCTACGGCCACGAACTCTCCGTGACCGGCTACCCGGCCCAGGCCGGGCTCGGCCGCGTCGTCAACCTGGCCAAGGAGACCGACTTCATCGGCCGCGCGGCCAGCGAGGAAGGCCCCCCCGCCGACGCGCCGGTGCTGGTCGGCCTCGTCGCCGCCGGCAAGCGCGCCGGCCGCGCCGACTACCCGGTCTTCCGCAGCGCCGACGCGCCCGTCGCCGAGGGAGTGATCACGAGCGGGGCGCTGTCGCCGACACTGGGACATCCGATCGCCATGGCCTACGTCGCCCCGTCGCTCGCCCGGCCGGGCACGGAGGTCTTCGTGGACGTGCGCGGAACCCGCATCCCCGCCACGGTCACCCCGCTGCCCTTCTACAAGCGCCAGAAATAGTCCACCCCCCGAGAGGAAACCCCATGGCAGACAAGACTGAACTCCAGTACACCGCCGAGCACGAGTGGGTGCTCGTCGACGGCGACACCGCCCTCGTCGGCATCACCGCCTACGCCGCAGACAAGCTCGGTGACGTCGTCTTCGTCGAACTGCCGGCCGTCGGCAGCAGCGTCGCCGCGGGCACCGTCGTCGGCGAGATCGAGTCGACCAAGTCGGTCGGCGAGCTCTTCGCCCCCGTCGACGGCACCGTCGTCGAAACCAACGACGCCGTCGTCGACAGCCCTGAGCTGGTCAACAGCGACCCGTTCGGGGCCGGCTGGCTGCTCAAGGTGAGCTTCACCGAGCTGCCCACCCTCCTCAGCTACTCCGAATACTCCGCCCTCGTCGGCGAGTAGTCCCCAGCGAAGCCAGGTCACCCCACACATGTCACAGCCCTTCACCCAGCGTCACATCGGCACGGATGCCGACGCGCAGTCCCGCATGCTCGCCACCCTCGGCTACGACTCGGTCGGCGACCTCGTCAACGCGGCGGTCCCCGAGACCATCCACGTCGACCGGTTCCGCACGGCGGGCGACAGCGCCCTGCCGCCCGCCGCGACCGAGCGGGAGGCCATCGAGGAACTCCGCGCCCTGGCCGGCCGGAACACCGTGAAGCGCTCGATGATCGGCCTCGGCTATTACGACACGATCACGCCCGCCGTGATCAAGCGCAACGTGTTCGAGAACCCGAGCTGGTACACGGCCTACACGCCCTACCAGCCGGAGATCTCCCAGGGCCGGCTCGAGGCCCTGATCAACTTCCAGACCATGGTCGCCGACCTCACCGGGCTGGCCACGGCCAACGCGTCCATGCTCGACGAGGCCACCGCCGTGGTCGAGGGCATGCTCCTCACCCGCCGCGCGTCGAAGTCCGCCTCCCACCGGTTCATCGTTGACGCGGATGCCCTGCCGCAGACCCACGCGCTGCTCGCCAGCCGTGCCGCGGCCCTCGGCATCGAGCTTGCGGTGACCGACCTGCAGGCCGACACCACGGCCGCCGAGCTCGGCGACCACTTCGGCATCTTCGTGCAGTACCCCGCCGCATCCGGCCGGGTCTGGAACCCCGCCGCGGTGATCGCCGCCGCGCAGTCGCAGGGGGCCCTCGCCGTCGTCGCCGCCGACCTGCTCGCACTCACCCTCCTCTCCTCACCCGGTGAGCTCGGCGCGGACGTCGCAGTCGGCACCAGCCAGCGCTTCGGCGTTCCGATGGGCTTCGGCGGACCGCACGCCGGCTACATGGCCGTGCGCAAGGGCCTCGAACGGCAGCTGCCCGGCCGCCTCGTCGGCGTCAGCGTCGACGCGGCCGGCCACCCGGCCTACCGGCTGTCGCTGCAGGTGCGTGAGCAGCACATCCGCCGGGACAAGGCCACCTCGAACATCTGCACCGCCCAGGTGCTGCTCGCCGTGATGGCCGGGATGTACGCGGTCTACCACGGTCCTGACGGCCTGAAGAAGATCGCGACCGAGGTGCACGAGACCGCGGGCCGGCTCGTCGCCGCGCTCCGGGCCGCCGGCGTCGACGTCGTCGGGGACACCTTCTTCGACACCATCCAGGTGTCGGTCCCGTCCCGGGCCGCCGAGATCGTCGCCCGGGCGGCCGGTGCCGGCGTCAACCTGCACCAGGTCGACTCCGACCTGGTCGGCATCGCGGTCGACGAGACCACCACCGACCGCGACCTCACCGCCGTTCTCGCCGCATTCGGCGGCCTGGACGGGTTCGGCCACGTCGAATTCGGCGCCCCCGTTGCCGGGCTGCCGGGAGAGCTCGCCCGCACCAGCGGCTACCTCGGCCACCCCGTCTTCAACACGCACCGTTCCGAGACGAGCATGATGCGCTACCTCAAGCGCCTCGCCGACTTCGACTACGCACTCGACCGCGGGATGATCCCGCTCGGCTCCTGCACGATGAAGTTGAACGCGGCGACCGAGATGGAGGCCGTCAGCTGGCCCGAATTCGGCGGCCTGCACCCGTTCGCGCCGCAGGGCGACGCCCTGGGCTACCTCGAACTCATCCGCCAGCTCGAAACCTGGCTGACCGACGTCACCGGCTATGACACCGTGTCGCTGCAGCCCAACGCGGGCAGTCAGGGCGAACTCGCCGGCCTGCTCGCGATCCGCGGCTACCACCACGCCAACGGCGACGCCGACCGCACCGTCTGCCTGATCCCGTCCAGCGCGCACGGCACGAACGCCGCCTCCGCGGTGCTCGCCGGGATGCGGGTCGTCGTCGTCGCCTGCGACGAGCTCGGCAACGTCGACCTCGTCGACCTCAAGGCGAAGATCGCCGAACACGCCGACAGCCTCGCCGCGCTGATGATCACCTACCCGTCCACCCACGGCGTCTACGAGCACGAGGTCGGCACCATCTGCCGGGCCGTGCACGACGCCGGCGGGCAGGTCTACGTCGACGGGGCCAACCTCAACGCCCTGCTCGGTTTCGCCCGGTACGGCGACTTCGGCGGCGACGTCTCGCACCTCAACCTGCACAAGACCTTCTGCATCCCGCACGGCGGCGGCGGGCCCGGCGTCGGCCCGGTCGCGGCGAAGGCGCACCTGGCCCCGTTCCTGCCCGGACACCCGCTGGCCCAGAGCGACGAACACTACCTGCACGGCGACGGCGGCGACACCGTGGTGCACGGCGGCGGCCCGGTCTCGGCCGCGCCGTACGGGAGCCCGAGCATCCTGCCGATCTCGTGGGCCTACGTGCGGATGATGGGGGCCGAGGGCCTCCGCGAGGCCACCGGCGCCGCGGTGCTGGCCGCCAACTACGTGGCGAAGCGGCTCGAGGCACACTACCCGGTGCTCTACGCCGGCGACAACGGCCTGGTCGCGCACGAGTGCATCCTCGACCTGCGCCCGCTCACCGAGGCGACCGGGGTCAGCGTCGACGACGTGGCCAAGCGCCTCGTCGACTACGGGTTCCACGCGCCGACCATGAGCTTCCCGGTCTCCGGCACCCTGATGATCGAACCGACCGAGAGCGAGGATCTCGGCGAGATCGACCGGTTCGTCGAGGCCATGATCGCGATCAAGGCCGAAGCGGATGCCGTGGCCGCCGGGACCTGGCCCGCGGACGACAACCCGCTGCACAATGCGCCGCACACGGCGCAGTCCGTGATCGAGGGCGAATGGACCCACGCCTACGACCGGGAGACGGCGGTCTACCCGGTGCGCAGCCTCATCCGCGGCAAGTACTGGCCGCCCGTGCGCCGGATCGACAACGCCTACGGCGACCGTAACCTCGTCTGCGCCTGCCCGCCGCCGGAGGCCTTCGAGTAGCCGGGTCACCTTCGCCGAACTGTGAGCAGAACACCCTTTGCCCCCCCCGAAAACCGGGACACTACTCACAGTTCGGCGGGTGGCCTGGACGTGTGGGGATCAGGCGGCGGGGGCGAGGAGCGCCGGCCACCAGGCGACGGCGAGCGGGTAGCCGACGAAGGAGAGGATGTCCAGGATCGCGTGCGCGATCACCAGCGGCATCGTGCGCCCCCAGCGGGTGTAGCACCAGCCGAACACGACGCCCATCACCGCGTTGCCGACGAACGGGCCGATGCCCTGGTAGAGGTGGTAGCTGCCGCGGAGCAGCGCCGTCGACCCGATGATCGTCCAGGTCGACCAGCCGAGCTCCCGCAGCCGGGTGAACAGGTAGCCCACCACGATGAGTTCCTCGGTCAGCCCGGCCCGCACCGCGGAGAGCACCAGGATCGGGATCGTCCACCAGAACGTGTCGATCGGCTGGGGCACGACCGCGACGGTGATCCCCAGCATCCGCCCGGCCAGGTAGAGGGCCAGGCCGGGGACGCCGATGGCGAGCACGAGGCCGGCGCCGCGGAACAGGTCCCGCCGCTTCTCGGTCAGGTTGAAGCCCAGCCGGCGGAAGGCGCTGCGCCCGGGCTGCCAGAGCAGGAACAGCACCAGGGCGACGCCGAACAGTTGGAAGAACAGGTCGAGGAACTGGTAGCTGAAATCGAGCCACTCCCGCGGCGACTGCGACCCGTTGATGGTGGCCGTCTGCTTCGCCAGCGGGGTCGTGTCGGTCAGCCGGGCGATGATCGCCACGATCGAATAGACGGCGGATGCCCCGAGCGAGAGCCCGAGGACGATCGCCACCTCCCAGTACCGGCCGGCGCGGCCCAGACGACCGGTGTTCGGAGGACCGGAGTCCAGACGGCCCGGGTTCACTCGGCGGGCCGCATCCGGCAGGCGGGCGTGCCGCCCGGAAGCCGGTGCCGGAACCGGGCCACCAGCCGGTAACCGATGCCGGCCGCCCAGGACCAGGGCGGAACCGTGCCCAGCCAGCCGAGCATCCGCCAGCCGGGTGACGGCTGGCGCCGGAGCAGCGCGGCGACCGCGGCGGCGCCGCCGTACTGCCGGCCGCCGTCGACGAGCCAGACCCTCGACCGGGCATCCGCGGTGGTCAGCGCGAACGCAGCCAGGTCCGTCCACTGGTACGGCGCCGCGGCCGGCATGGCCGGGAGGATGCGTCCGAGCCAGCCGACCGAGGTCGTGCAGAACGCGCAGTCGCCGTCGAAGATGAGCAGCGGCGGCCGCGCCGTGGTGTGACTGTCCATGGAGCAATCATCGCATCGCATCGTCCTGTCGCGGATTCCCCGCCGGGGCGCAGAATCCGGCGCAAAAGCACCGGAAGACGAAACAATCGTGCGCGTTGTGTTTCGCATCGGTAACGTTATTGCGTTTCAGTATGCGGAGCGCAGGACGGGTACCTAAGGTCGAACTCATCTGGCGCGTAAGCCTGGCCGCAAGTCAGCCGCGCGCTCACATTGCACAGGAGGAAAATTGAAGATCAACAGACTGGGTATCGCAGCCATCGCCCTGGCCGCGGTGGGGGCCCTCACGCTGTCCGGCTGCGCCGGCGGCGGAGCTGCCACGCCGACGGCGTCGAGCAACGCAAGAGCGATCATCACGACGAACGGGTCAGAGCCGCAGAACCCGTTGGTCCCGACCAACATCAACGAGGTGGGCGGCGGAAAGATCGTCGACGCGGTCTTCGCCGGGCTCGTCTACTACGACGCCAAGGGAGCGCCGATCAATGACGCCGCCGACTCGATCAAGTCGGACGACAACAAGACCTTCACGATCAAGATCAAGTCCGGCCTGAAGTTCACCAACGACGAGCCCGTCACGTCGTCGAGCTTCGTCGACGCCTGGCAGTACGGCGCGCTGCTGAGCAACGCGCAGCTCGGGAGCTACTTCTTCGAGAACATCGAAGGGTTCAGCTATGACGAGGACAGCCCCCTCACCGGCCTGAAGGTCGTCGACGACACCACCTTCACGGTCACCCTGACCGACGCCCTGTCCGACTTCCCGCTGCGCCTGGGCTATTCGGCGTTCTACCCGCTCCCGGCCGCCGCGTTCAAGGACATTGCAGCCTTCGGCGAGAACCCGATCGGCAACGGCCCGTACATGCTGGCCGCCAAGGGTGCCTGGAAGCACAACGAGAAGATCGACCTCGTCGTCAACCCGGCCTACGACGGCGGACGCAAGGCCAAGAACGGCGGCCTGTCCATCATCTTCTACGCCAACCAGGGTGCCGCCTATTCCGACCTGCTCGCGAACAACCTCGACGTGCTCGACGCCATCCCGGACAGCGCATACGGCACCTATGAGAAGGACCTCGGCGACCGCGCCGTGAACCAGCCGTCCGCCGTGTTCCAGTCCTTCACCATCCCGGCCCGACTGGCGCACTTCGACGGCGAAGAGGGCACGCTGCGTCGTGCGGCCATCTCGATGGCGATCAACCGTGACGAGATCACCAAGATCATCTTCTCCGGCACCCGCACCCCGGCCTCCGACTTCACCTCACCGGTGATCGACGGCTGGTCCGACAAGCTCAAGGGCGCGGATGTGCTTGAGTTCAACGCCAAGCAGGCGAAGAAGCTCTGGGCCGAAGCCGACGCGATCTCCCCGTGGACCGGCTCCTTCCAGATCGCGTACAACGCGGACGGCGGCCACCAGGGCTGGGTTGACGCGGCGATGAACAGCATCAAGAACACCCTCGGCATCGACGCGTCCGGCGCGCCGTACCCGACGTTCAAGGAAGCCCGCACGCTGATCACGGACCGCACCATCCAGACCGCGTTCCGCACCGGATGGCAGGCCGACTACCCGGGCCTGTTCAACTTCCTCGGCCCGATCTATGCGACCAAGGCCTCGTCCAACGACGGCGACTACTCGAACCCCAAGTTCGACGCACTGCTGAAGAAGGGCTCCACCGAGAGCGACCTGGCGGCCGCGAACAAGGACTTCCAGGCCGCACAGGAGATCCTGCTCAAGGACCTCCCGGCGATCCCGCTCTGGTACGCCAACGTGACCGGCGGTTACGGCACGAGCGTGGACAACGTGAAGTTCGGCTGGAACTCGGTCCCGATCTACAACGAGATCACCAAGGGCTAGTCTGAACTGAGCACGAGGAAAGGGCGATGACGCACTGTCATCGCCCTTTCTTCATGCCCGGCGCGCAGTGTGCGTTTGCCCGGCACAGGAGGAAAAAGTGAATATCACCAAAATAGGCGTCACCGCCATTACGCTCGCCGCCATCGGAGCTCTCACGCTCTCCGGCTGCGCCGGAGGGGGCGCCGCACCGGCGTCGAAGGCGAACGCGGACGCGATCATCTCGACGAACGGGTCGGAGCCGCAGAACCCGTTGATCCCGACGACGACGACCGAGACCGGCGGCGGCAAGATCGTGAACTCGATCTTCGCGGGATTGGTCTATTACGACGCCACGGGGGCGACCGTGAACGACGTCGCCGAGGCGATCACGACCGACGACAACACGACGTACACCATCAAGATCAAGCCGGGCCTCGCCTTCAGCGACGGCCAGGCGCTCACGTCGAACAGCTTCGTCGACGCGTGGCAGTACGGCGCGCTGCTCAGCAACGGCCAGCTGGGCAGCTCCTTCTTCTCGGACATCGCCGGCTACTCTGTCGAGACGGACAGCCCGCTGACCGGCCTCACCGTCGTCGACGACACCACCTTCACGGTCGCCCTGACCGCCCCTCTGGCCGATTTCCCGCAGCGCCTCGGCTTCGCGGCGTTCTACCCGCTCCCGGCATCCGCGTTCGCGGACATGGCCGCGTTCGGGGAGAGCCCGATCGGCAACGGGCCGTACATGCTCGACGGCCCCAAGGCCTGGAAGCACAACGAGAAGATCGACCTCGTCGTCAACCCCTCCTACGACGGCGGACGGAAGCCGAAGAACGGCGGCCTGTCGATCACGTTCTACGCCAACGAGGGTGCGGCCTACTCCGACCTGCTCGCGAACAACCTCGACGTGCTCGACTCGATCCCGGACAGCGCCTACGGCACGTACGAGAGCGACCTGGGCGACCGGGTCGTCAACCAGCCGGCCGCGATCCTGCAGGCCGTGACGATCCCGGCCCGGTTGCCGCACTTCTCCGGCGAGGAGGGCACCCTGCGCCGCCGGGCGCTCTCGATGGCGATCAACCGGGAGGAGATCACCAAGATCATCTTCTCCGGCACCCGCACCCCGGCATCCGACTTCACCTCGCCCGTGCTCGACGGCTGGTCCGACACCCTCACGGGCGCGGACGTGCTCACGTTCAACGCCAAGCAGGCGAAGAAGCTCTGGGCTGAAGCCGACGCCATCTCGCCGTGGACCGGCAGCTTCCAGATCGCGTACAACGCCGACGGCGGCCACCAGGGCTGGGTCGACGCCGCGTCGAACAGCATCAAGAACACCCTCGGGATCGACGCCTCCGGCGCACCGACACCGACGTTCGCCCAGGCCCGCACCGCGATCGCCGACCGGAGCATCCAGACCGCGTTCCGGTCGGGCTGGCAGGCCGACTACCCGAGCCTGTACAACTTCCTCCAGCCGTCGTATGCGACCAAGGCCGGATCCAACGACGGGGAGTACTCGAACCCCGAATTCGACGCGCTTCTGGCGCGTGGTTCCGCCGAGGCCGACCTGACCGCGGCGAACAGCGACTTCCAGAAGGCGCAGGAGATCCTGCTGCAGGACCTGCCCGCGATCCCGCTCTGGTACGCCAACGTCACGGGCGGTGCCGGGGTCGATGTGCACGGCGTGGTCTTCGGCTGGGACTCGGTTCCGCTCTTCAGCGAGATCACCAAGGGCTAGTCTGAACTAAACGCGCGCGGGGGCGATGGCCGACTCATCGCCCCCGCGCCATGACCGACACGAAAAAACGCTGCACCCGGGCTCGGCTCGGAGTGTGCCGCCTTGCAGGTAACCTGTAAAAACTCCGGTCGCTCGATCACAGATAGGTTCCTCATCCCGTATGACCAATTACATTGATCCGCAAGGCATAGGCGCCTCGTGACCGGATACATCTTCAGACGAATCCTTCAGGCGATCCCGGTGTTCCTGGGCACGACCTTCCTGATCTACTTCATGGTCTTCGCCATGCCGGGTGACCCGATCGTCGCCCTCTTCGGCGACAAGACCCCGAACCCGGCCGTCGTGGCCCAGCTGCGGGCCCAGTATCACCTGGACCAGCCGTTCATCGTGCAGTACCTGATCTACCTCGGCGGCATCTTCCGCGGGGACTTCGGACTGTCCTTCTCCGGTGAGCCTGTCACGGCGATCCTGGCCCGCACCTTCCCCGTCACGGCCCGGCTGGCCATCCTGGCCCTGCTGTTCGAGACGTTCTTCGGCATCCTGGTCGGGCTCGTCTCCGGCCTCCGCAAGGGCAAGCTGTTCGACGCGAGCTCGCTCGCCGTGAGCCTGATCCTGATCTCGCTGCCGATCTTCGTGATCGCGTTCGTCGGCCAGTACGTCTTCGGCGTCTGGCTCGGCTGGGCGCGCACCACGGTGAGCAGCGGCGCCCCCCTGCAGGACCTGATCCTGCCGGCCCTCGTGCTCGCGAGCGTGAGCTTCGCCCAGATCGTGCGCCTCACCCGGGCGTCGGTGATCGAGACCTCCGGGCTCGACTTCGTGCGCACCGCCTACAGCAAGGGGCTCAGCAGCCGCCGGGTCATCCCCGTGCACATCCTGCGCAACTCGCTCATCCCTGTGGTCACCTACCTGGCCACCGACTTCGGCGTGCTCCTCGTCGGCGCCACGATCACGGAGGGCATCTTCAACGTCCCCGGCGTCGGAAACACCCTGTACCAGGCCATCATCCGCGGCGAGGGACCCACCGTGGTCTCCTTCGTCACCGTGATGGTCCTGATCTACCTCGTTGTCAACATCCTGGTGGACCTGTTCTACGGTCTGCTCGACCCAAGGATTCGCTATGTCAAGTAACCCCACCGGCGGGCCCACCGCCGGCACCCCCGTCGGCGGACGCTCCAGCACCCACTACGTCGCCCCCCTCGACGAGACGCCGCTGGTCAGCGTCGACGCCGTCAAGGTGGCCGAGAAGCGCAGCAACCTCTGGATCGACGCCTGGCAGGACGTGCGTCGCCGGCCGATGTTCTGGATCTCCGCGGCCCTGATCGTCATCGTCGCCCTGGTGGCGCTGTTCCCCGGCCTGTTCACCCAGACGCCGCCGAACAACAACTGCATCCTCGGCAACAGCAACGGCGGGCCGGCCGACGGTCACCCGCTCGGATTCACCAAGCAGGGTTGCGACATCTACTCGCGGATCGTGCACGGGACGTCGACGTCGCTGTCGGTCGGTTTCATCGTGATCGTGCTGACGTCGACGCTCGGCATCCTGTTCGGTGCCTTCGCCGGTTTCTACGGCGGCTGGGTCGACGCCGTGCTGTCCCGCCTGGGCGACATCTTCTTCTCCATCCCGTACATCCTCGCCGCGGTCGTCATCATGTCGGTGCTGTCCCAGTACCGGAGCGTGTGGAGCATTTCGCTCGCGATCGGTATCTTCGCCTGGCCGTCCACGGCCCGGGTGCTGAGATCGGAGATCCTCCGGGTGAAGAACGCGGACTTCGTCATGGCGTCCACTGCGCTCGGCCTGTCCCGGTTCAAGATCCTGCTCAAGCACGTGCTGCCGAACTCGATCGCCCCCGTGATCGTGATCACGACCATCTCCCTGGCCGGCGCCATCGTCGCCGAGGCCAGCCTGTCGTTCCTCGGCGTCGGCCTGGGCAGCAACATCATGAGCTGGGGCAACGACATCAACCAGGCCCAGAACGACCTGCGCACCGCCCCGCAGACGCTGATCCTCCCGTCCATCGCTCTCTCCGTTACCGTGTTCGCGTTCATCTCGCTCGGCGAGGTCGTACGCGACGCACTCGACCCGAAGGCGAGGGCGCTTCGATGAGCGAGCCACTTTCCCCCACTGCAGCGGTGAAGCCGCTCCTCGAGATCAAGAACCTCCAGGTCGGCTTCCAGACCCAGAACGGCCTCGTCCCCGCCGTCAACGGCATCGACATCACCCTGATGCCCGGCCAGACCCTCGCCATCGTCGGCGAGAGCGGTTCCGGCAAGTCCACGACCGCGCACGCGATCATCAACCTGCTCCCCGGCTCCGGCCGGATCACGGGCGGCGAGGTGCTCTTCGAAGGCCGCGACCTCACCCGACTCAACGAGAAGCAGCTCGAAGAGGTGCGCGGGCGGATGATCGGCTTCGTGCCCCAGGACCCGATGGCCAACCTCAACCCGGTCTGGAGCATCGGCTTCCAGGTCGAAGAGGCCATCCGGGCCAACGGCATCGCCACCGGCAAAGAGGTCAAGCAGCACGCCATCCGGGTGCTCAAGGAGGCCGGGCTGGCGGATGCCGACAAGCGGCTGCGCCAGTTCCCGCACCAGTTCTCCGGCGGCATGCGCCAGCGCGTCCTGATCGGGATGGGCCTCTCCTCCCGGCCCAAGCTGCTGATCGCCGACGAGCCGACCTCGGCCCTCGACGTCACGGTGCAGCGCGTCATCCTCGACCACCTCGCCACCCTGACCCGGGAAATCGGCACCGCCGTGCTCTTCATCACCCACGACCTGGGCCTCGCCGCCGAACGGGCCGAGCAGCTCGTCGTGATGTACAAGGGCAAGGTCGTCGAGTCCGGGCCGTCGCGGGAGATCCTCGAGAACCCGATCCACCCGTACACGCAGCGCCTCGTCGCCGCGGCGCCGAGCCTCGCCTCCCGGCGAATCCAGTCCTCCAACCGGAACCTGACCGACCTCGGCTACAGCGCCCCGCGCGCCGCCGAGGGCCTCGACCTGGTCGAGGCGGCCGAGGCGCGTGCCGGCAAGCAGGCCGCCACCACGAGCGCCGGCGGGCCGGCGATCAAGGTCGACGCCCTGACCAAGATCTACAGGATCCGCGGCGCGAAGCGGGACGCCCGGGACTTCAAGGCCGTCGACGACGTCTCCTTCACGGTCGAGCGTGGCACCACCATGGCGCTCGTCGGCGAGTCCGGATCGGGCAAGTCCACCGTCGCGAAGCTCCTGCTCCGGCTCGAGGATGCCTCCAGCGGCACGATCGCGATCGGCGGCACTGACACCGCGGCGCTCCGCGGCCGGTCCCTGCTGGACCTCCGGCGCACCATGCAGCCGGTCTTCCAGGACCCGTACGGTTCCCTCGACCCGCTGCGCAACATCGGCAACACGATCGCTGAGCCGTTGCAGGTGCACCGGGTCGGCGACCGGGCGTCACGCCGGGCCAGGGTGGACGAACTGCTCGACCAGGTGGCGCTGCCCTCCGCGCTGGCGACCCGGTACCCGAACGAACTGTCCGGCGGTCAGCGCCAGCGCGTCGCGATCGCCCGGGCGCTCGCGCTCAAGCCGGAGATCGTGATCCTCGACGAGGCGGTGTCGGCGCTCGACGTGCTGGTTCAGGCCCAGATCCTGCGGTTGCTCGCCGACCTGCAGGCCGAACTCGGGCTGACCTACCTGTTCATCACCCACGACCTCGCCGTCGTCCGCGTCATCGCCGACCATGTCTGCGTCATGCAGCGCGGCAAGATCGTGGAATCCTCGACCGTGGACAAGGTCTTCGACAACCCGCAGCAGGAGTACACCAGGGAACTGCTCAACGCGATCCCCGGTGCGAACCTGAAGCTCGGCGTCTAGGACAGCCTGCCGTGCGGGAGGCCGGTCGCCCGTCCTCCCGCCGACTCGCCGGGGGAGGACGGATGGCGACCGGCTCGCCCGCGTTCACGTTCCGCACGTTCACGTTCCGTAGGATCACGTCCCGCACGATCACGTTCCGCGCGAACTCGTCCGGCCTGGTCTTCGCCGCGGTCGTCGTCGCCTGCGCCGTGCTGCTCGGCGATGCCGGTGCCCGGCAGCGCTGGGACGTCGTCGCCGCGGCATCACCCTCGGCGGTACTGGTGCTCTGGGCGGCCTGGCTGGTGTACCTGCGGCCGTGCCTCCGGGTGGGCGACGACGGGCTCACCGTGGTCAACATCCTCCGCACCACCGTGGTGCCCTGGGACCAGGTCGACGAGGTGACGACCCGGTTCCAGACGGTCGTGGTCCTGGTGTCGGGGGAGCGGCTGCGCTGCTGGGGTGCGCCGACGGCGGCCCGGCCGGCGCGGCCGGGACGGGCGAACAGCCGTGCTCTGGCCCCGGGCGGCCGGACACCCGGCTCCCCGGTGCAGGCGCTCGTCGATTCCCGGCTGGCGCGGACCGGTCGACCGGTCGGCCCGTCCGGAGCCGTCCTCCGGCGCTGGGACACCGTTCCGATCGGCGCCGGCCTGGCCCTCGCCCTGGTCGTGGCTGCCCAACTCGCGGCCGCCGGATCGCGCCTTCTCTGACCGGGGTCATCCCGAACCGTCACCGCCTGCAGGAAATTCGAAGAATTATCGTCTTTCCGCGAATGCTGCGACCCACCGGGTGGTGGCGCGCAGTTCCCTCACTCTGGCCTAGGCTCTCGGGTACGCAACGTTGCGTCGGCCTGCACCTGTGTTCTTCCCACGAAGAAGACCGAAGGAGAAAATCGTGGTTTCAACCCGTTTGAGGATTGCCTTCCGGTGCAGTGCGCGGCATTCGCGCCGTCGGTCTGGACCAGCGGTCCTGTAGGCAGCCGGCATGGCCTTCTACATCTTCAGGCGTTTCGTCAACTACTTCATCCTCTCGGCGATCGCGACCTGCCTCGCCTACGTCGTCGCCAGCCTCGCGCTCGACCCGGCGTCCAAGTACTACGGGCGCAACCCGCAGCCGTCCCAGCAGACGATCACGAACATCCTCAACGGCCTGGGCGTGAACCCCGACGTGCCGGTGCTCGAGCGACTCTGGAACTGGATCGTCAACCTCGTCGTGCACGGCTCGCTCGGCAACACGGTCGGCGGCACCTCGGTCGTCGACCAGATCGTCTCCCGGTCCGGGGTGAGCCTGCGGCTGCTCCTGATCGGTTCCGTGATCGGCGCCATCGTCGGTGTGACCCTGGGCGTCTGGGGTGCCGTGCGCCAATACAAGTTCAGCGACCAGGTCGTCACCTACGGTTCCTACCTCGTCTTCGCCACCCCCACCTTCGTGATCGGCGTGCTGCTGATGATCGGCGCGACCGCGCTGAACGGGGCGGCCGGGATGCAGCTGATCAACTTCACCGGGGAATACTCGGCCGGGCTCAGCGGCTCCTGGTGGGATCTCACCGCCGACCGTGCGGTCCACCTCCTGCTCCCGACCGTCGCGCTCGTGCTGATCGGCGCGGCCGGGTACTCGCGCTACCAGCGCAGCGTCATGCTCGACGTGCTCTCGGCCGACTACATCCGCACGGCCAGGGCGAAGGGCCGCTCTCGCAACGCCGCCCTCGTGCGCCACGGCGTGCGGGTCGCCCTGATCCCGATGTCCACCTTCTTCGCCTACAGCTTCGGCACCCTCGTCTCCGGGTCGATCATGCTGGAGATCGTGTTCTCCTTCCACGGGATGGGGGAGTTCACCCTCAACGCGATCACCCAGAGCGACATCAACGCCGTCGCCGGGTCGACCCTGTTCCTGGCGGTGCTCGTGCTGTTCTCCTCGACCCTCTCCGAGGTCCTCTACGCCGCACTCGACCCGAGGGTGAGGAACTGACATGTCCCTGCTGGAAGAAACCAACGCCGCCGGCGGCACCCCCGTCGCCACCCCGGCGCCCGGCCCGGCCACCCCCGACGTCATCCGCTCGGCCAAACCGCTCTCCCGCGGCCGCCTGATCTGGCGCCGGCTCACCCAGACCTCACGGTTCTGGGCAGGGGCGATCGCCATCGCGGTCATCCTGCTCTGGGCCATCCTCGGCCCGCTGCTCTATCCCTACGACGCGACCGGCCGCGACCCGCTCAACATGGGTCTCGGCCCGACCCAGCTGCACTGGTTCGGCACCAACAACATCGGCCAGGACCTGTACGCGCAAACCCTGGTCGGGCTTCAGAAGTCCATCGTGATCGGCCTGATCGCCGGCCCGCTCGGCACTCTGATCGCGGCCGTCGTCGGCTCGGTCGCCGGCTACCTGGGCGGCGTCGTCGACCGGGTGCTGGTCTGGTGCATCAACCTGCTGCTGGTGCTGCCGTCGTTCATTCTGCTCGTCATCCTCAGCCCGCTGTTCAAGGGGCTGTCCTGGGTGTTCCTGACCATCTTCATCGCCGGGTTCAGCTGGATGATCATGGCCCAGGTGGTGAGGTCCCAGACCAGGTCGCTGCGCGACCGCGACTTCGTCAAGGCCGCCCGCTACATGGGCGTGCCGATGCCCACCATCCTCGGCCGGCACATCATACCCAACATCGCCTCCCTCCTGATCATCGACGCGACCCTCGGGGTGGTGGCGTCGATC
Organism: Cryobacterium mannosilyticum; assembly: GCF_004402705.1. Classification (NCBI taxonomy): domain Bacteria; kingdom Bacillati; phylum Actinomycetota; class Actinomycetes; order Micrococcales; family Microbacteriaceae; genus Cryobacterium; species Cryobacterium mannosilyticum. Next base: position 66,677 of record NZ_SOFM01000045.1, read on the forward strand.
CTCGCCGAGACCGGCCTCAGCTACTTCGGCTTCGGCATCCGAGCCCCGGATGTCTCCCTCGGTACCCTGCTGGCCGAGGGCACCAGCGCGGCCGTGACCCGGCCGTGGCTGTTCGTGTTCCCGGCCGGGGTGCTCATCCTCACCCTGTTCGCCGTCAGCCTGATCGGGGACGCCCTGCGCGACGCCGTCGACCCGACCTCGGGAGTCAACCGTGACTGATCTTGTGAGCGCCCATGGACCGTCGGCGCCGGCCCGGGCCGGGGCGCCGCTGCTGGAGGTCACCGACCTGTCGGTCACCTTCCCTCAGCGCGGCGGACCCGACGTCAACGCGGTGCGCGGCATCAGCTACCAGGTGCACAAGGGCGAGTTCCTGGGCATCGTCGGCGAGTCCGGCTCCGGCAAGTCGGTGTCGTCGCTGGCGCTGATGGGCCTGCTGCCGAGCTCCGCCCGGGTCACCGGCAGCATCCGCTTCGGCGGCCGCTCACTGCTCGACCTGAACGACCGCCAGCTGTCCGGCATCCGCGGCCGGGAGATCTCGATGATCTTCCAGGACCCGCTCTCCGCCCTCACCCCGGTCTACACGGTCGGCGACCAGATCGCGGAGGCACTGCTCCTGCACGACTCGGCGCTGGGCAAACGGGCGGCGCAGGCCAGGGCCGTCGAACTGCTCAAGGTGGTCGGCATCCCCGCGCCGGAACGCCGGGCGAAGGCCTTCCCGCATGAGTTCTCCGGCGGGATGCGCCAGCGGGCCATGATCGCCATGGCGATCGCCAACGACCCGCAGCTGATCATCGCCGATGAGCCGACGACGGCCCTCGACGTGACGATCCAGGCGCAGATCCTCGAGGTGCTCGAAAAGGCCAAGGAGCTCACCGGCGCGGCAGTGGTGCTGATCACCCACGACCTCGGCGTCGTCGCCGGTCACGCCGACCGGATCGCCGTGATGTACGCGGGCAAGCTGGTGGAGAACGGCACCACCACCGAGGTCTTCGCGGCGCCGCACATGCCGTACACGATCGGCCTGCTCCGTTCGGTCCCGAACATGCAGACCGCCGGGACGGAGCGGCTGGTGCCGCTCGAGGGCCGGCCGCCGTCGCTGACCGCGCTGCCCCGCGGCTGCCCGTTCGCCGCCCGCTGCCCGATCGCCATCGACGTCTGCCGGGAGACCGAGCCGGGTCTGCTCGTGCACGGTCTCACGCTCTCGGACGAACTCGCGGCCGAACTCGCGGCCGAACACGTCGCCGCCTGCCACCGCTCGGACGAGATCGCGAGCGGCCTGCTCACCCGCGCCGACGTCTTCCCTCGCCCGGCCCCGCTCGCCGTGCAGCACAGCGAGGCCCGCGCCGACGCCGAGCCCGTGCTGCGCGTCACCGGCCTTGTCCGCCACTTCCCGCTCACCAAGGGCGGGGTGTTCTCCCGGCAGATCGGCACCGTGCGCGCCGTCGACGGGGTGTCTTTTTCGATCCAGGCCGGGCAGACCCTCGGGCTGGTCGGCGAATCCGGGTGCGGCAAATCCACCACCATCCTCGAGGTCCTGGAGATGACCAGGCCTCAGGCCGGCGGGATCCTGATCGACGGCAAGGACGTCGCGGGCCTCGGCCGGGCCGAACTGCTCCGGCTGCGCAGAGACGTGCAGATCGTCTTCCAGGACCCGATGGCCGCCCTCGACCCGCGGCTGCCGATCGGCGACATCATCGGCGAACCGCTGACCGTGCACGGGGTGAAGCCGGACGCCCGGCAGGGCCGCGTCGCCGAACTGCTCGACCTGGTCGGGCTCGACCCGCAGATGGCCGACCGCTACCCGCACGAATTCTCCGGCGGCCAGCGCCAGCGGATCGGCATCGCCCGCGCCCTGGCCACCAATCCGAGGCTCGTCGTCCTCGACGAACCGGTGTCGGCCCTGGACGTGTCGATCCAGGCCGGGGTGATCAACCTGCTCGAGGACCTCAAGGAGAAGCTCAACCTCTCCTACCTGTTCGTGGCGCACGACCTCGCAATCGTCCGGCAGATCGCCGACACGGTCGCCGTCATGTACCTCGGCCGGATCGTCGAATACGGGCCGGTGGCGGAGGTCTTCGCCCGGCCACGGCATCCGTACACCCAGGCGCTGATCTCCGCGGCGCCGATCCCCGACCCGGTGATCGAACGCAGCCGAAAGCGAGTGCTGCTCGAGGGTGACCTGCCCAGCCCGACCGAGCAGATCGACGGTTGCAACTTCCGCAGCCGTTGCCCGCTGTACAGCCTGCTCGCCGACACGGACAAGGCGCTCTGCGAAACCGTGGACCCCGTGCTCCGGGCGCACGGCCAGGTCGAGACCGCTTGCCACCACGTGGAGCGGAACGACCTGGCCATCTCGGCCTCCCTCGCCGGCCGCGAGGACGAGCTCGCTCCGTGAGCCTCCGGCCCCCACCAGACCTACCTTCCGCACCAGGAAAAGTACCCACCAAGAGAAGGAGAATCACAATGAGACGGACAACTACTGTATTCACAGCAGTGGCCGTTCTGAGTGCGTCTGCCCTGTTCCTCACGGCATGCGCTCCCGGAAACACAGCACAGGACAGCCCCGCACAATCGAGCAGCAAGGCCCTCCCTTCCACAGCCTGGGAGAGCGCCGCCGCCGCCGATGTGCAGGACGGCGGAACCCTGAACCTCGCCATCAACGCCCTGCCCGCCAACTGGAACACCTACGAGGTCGACGGCAACGAGGTCGACACGGTCAACACCATCGCCCCCACCACCGGTGGCCCGATCCGGATCACGGAGGACGGCACCACCAGCGTCGACCCGAACTACGCCTCCAGCGTCGAGGTGACCAGCGACGACCCACAGGTCGTCGAGATCAAGCTCAACCCGAAGGCGGTCTGGGAAGACGGTACTCCGATCACCTACAAGGACTACGAAGCCACCTGGAAGGCGATGAACGGCAGCAACGAGGCCTACTCGTCCGCCTCGACGGCAATCTGGGACCAGATCGAGTCGATCGAGTCGGCCGGCACCGACTTCGACATGAAGGTGACCTTCAGCGAGGTCAACGCAGACTGGGCCTCGATTCTCGTCGGCGTCCAGGGTGTGCTGCCCGCGGCGATCGCCTCCGACCCTGAGGTCTTCAACACGGGCTACGTGTCGAAGGCGCTGCCCTCCTCCGGCCCGTTCATGATCTCGAATATCGATACCACCGGCCAGGTCGTCACCCTGGTCCGCAACCCGAAGTGGTGGGGTGAGACCCCCAAGCTCGACACCGTCATCGTCAAGGTCGTCAGCGGATCCTCGCAGGGCACGGCATTCGGCAACTCGGAGACGGATGTGCTCTACATCTCCTCCAACGCCGACGCCTACCAGACCGCCAAGAAGCGGGCGGATGCCGAGATCCAGGCATCCGGAGGGCTCACCTGGACGCACGTCACCATGAACGGCGCCAAGGGGCCGCTCGCCGACGTCAAGCTGCGGCGCGCCATCGGCCACGCGATCAACCGCCAGCTGATCTCGGAGTCGGCCAACACCCCGGTCGGCGTCGACGCGACCACCCAGGGCTCCTACATCTTCATGCCGGGCCAGAAGGGCTTCGAAGACAACGTGGGCGCCGCGATCGGCTTCAACGTGGAGACCGCGAAGAAACTGCTCGACGAGGCAGGCTACACCGCCGGCAGCAACGGGGTGCGCGAGAAGGACGGCAAGCCGCTCACGCTCTCGATCACCGTTCCGGCCGAAACCCCCACCAACAAGCAGCGCGCCGTGCAGGTGCAGGCCGACCTCAAGGATGTCGGCATCACCGTCGAGCTCAACGAGGTCCCGTCGGCCAAGTACTTCTCCGACTACATCATTCCGGGCGACTTCGAGCTGACCAGCTTCTCCTGGCAGGGCACCGCGTTCCCGATCTCCTCGAGCGAAGCCCTGTTCTCGCCCGTGAAGAGCGAGTCCAACTTCACCGGAATCACCGACAAGAAGCTGGCCCCACTGTTCAAGGAGGCGAACAAGGAACTCGACGCCGACAAGCGCCTGGTGATCGCCGACAAGATCGACAAGGTGCTCGCCGCCTACGTGCCGATCATCCCGCTGGCGCCGCTGCCGAACGTGTACGCGGTGAAGAAGGGGCTCGTCAACTACGGCGCGACCCAGTTCCAGACCGTCGACTGGACCGTCGTCGGCTGGAAGAAGTAGGCACCAGCCCTCGGGCATGACGGCGGGGCGGGGACTTCGGTTCCCGCCCCGCTTCGGCGTTTCCGGCCGCACCTGGCGCTCTCAGGCTCCGGGCAGGGAGAGTGCGGTAGGATTATCCGTTGGGTCGGACTTTGCCCACACACATCCATTCTTCGTCGCATGCGGTACTCTGCGACATCATTCTTCGTAAGGATTTACTTCATGGCGATTGCCACGCGCAATAACCTCCGAAATGTCGCAATCGTCGCCCACGTCGACCACGGCAAGACCACGCTGGTAGACGCGATGCTCCAGCAGACCAACTCGTTCGCCGACCACTCACACGTGGAAGAACGCGCCATGGACTCCAACGAGCTCGAGCGCGAAAAGGGCATCACGATCCTCGCCAAGAACACGGCGGTCTCGTACAAGGGCATCCACGCCACCGACGGACCGATCACGATCAACGTGATCGACACCCCCGGCCACGCCGACTTCGGTGGCGAGGTCGAGCGCGGCCTGTCCATGGTCGACGGTGTCGTGCTGCTCGTCGACGCCAGTGAGGGCCCGCTGCCGCAGACCCGTTTCGTGCTGCGCAAGGCACTCGAGGCGCACCTGCCCGTCATCCTGCTGGTCAACAAGACCGACCGTCCCGACGCTCGCATCGTCGAGGTCGTCGAGGAAAGCCAGGACCTGCTGATCGGCCTGGCCAGCGACATGGCGGACGACTACCCCGACCTCGACCTCGACGCGATCCTCGACGTCCCCGTCGTCTACGCCTCCGGCCGCAACGGCGCCGCGAGCCGCAACCAGCCCGAGAACGGCCAGCTGCCCGACAACGACGACCTCGAGCCCCTCTTCGAAGCGATCCTCGAGCACATCCCGGCCCCGGTCTACGACGACGAGCACCCGCTGCAGGCGCACGTGACCAACCTGGACGCGTCGCCGTTCCTCGGCCGTCTCGCCCTGCTCCGCATCTTCCACGGCACCATCCGCAAGGGCCAGACCGTGGCCTGGATCAAGTACGACGGTTCCGTGCACAACGTGCGCGTCACCGAGCTGCTGATCACCAAGGCCCTCGACCGCTACCCGACCGAGAGCGCCGGCCCCGGCGACATCGTCGCCGTCGCCGGCTTCGAGGACATCACCATCGGTGAGACCCTCGCCGACCCCGACGACCCCCGCGCGCTGCCGACCATCACGGTCGATGAGCCCGCCATCTCGATGACGATCGGCACCAACACCTCGCCCATCATGGGCAAGGTCAAGGGCCACAAGCTCACCGCCCGCATGGTCAAGGACCGCCTCGACCGCGAGCTCATCGGTAACGTCTCGCTCAAGGTCGTCGACATCGGACGCCCCGACGCCTGGGAGGTCCAGGGCCGTGGCGAACTCGCCCTCGCCATCCTGGTCGAGCAGATGCGTCGCGAGGGCTTCGAGCTCACCGTCGGCAAGCCGCAGGTCGTCGTGCGCCGCGTCGACGGCAAGATCCACGAGCCGTACGAGCACCTCACCATCGACTCGCCCGAGGAATACCTCGGCGCGATCACCCAGCTCCTGGCCGCCCGCAAGGGCCGGATGGAGAACATGGCGAACCACGGCACCGGCTGGGTCCGGATGGAATTCATCGTTCCGTCCCGCGGCCTGATCGGCTTCCGCACCCAGTTCCTCACCGACACCCGCGGCACCGGTATCGCCAACGCGATCTTCCACGGCTACGAGGCCTGGGCCGGCAACATCGTCACCCGTAACAACGGCTCGATCGTCGCCGACCGCTCCGGCGTGGTCACCCCGTTCGCCATCATCGCCCTGCAGGAGCGGATGTCGTTCTTCGTCAACCCGACCGAAGAGGTCTACGAGGGCATGGTCATCGGCGAGAACTCGCGCGCCGACGACATGGACGTCAACATCACCAAGGAGAAGAAACTGACCAACATGCGTCAGTCCACCTCCGACACCTTCGAGTCGATGACCCCGTCCAAGCAGATGACGCTCGAGGAATGCCTCGAATTCGCCCGCGAAGACGAGTGCGTCGAGGTCACCCCGGCGATGGTGCGCATCCGCAAGGTCGAGCTCGCGGCATCCGCCCGCCAGCGCCAGACCTCGCGCCTGAAGAAGCAGGACGCGAACTAGCCCTCGCTCCTCTCGTCGCCGGTGGCGTCGTCCTGGATTCGTCCGGGGCGGCGCCACCGGCGTTTTCGCGCCCGGGTTGGGAGGCGAGGCGGCGCGTGACGTAGCATCGCCTCATGAGCACCGCACTGAAACCGACCACCTCCCGACTCCGAATCATCGCGGCGGTGGCCGCGGCCGTGCTCGCCGGACCGCTGCTGGCCGGCTGCTCGGCCGACGCGGTCGGCGGCGCGGTCAACGGCGCCGTGCAGGGGGCGACCGGCGGTGACGTGAGCCTGGCCGGGCAGCTGCCGTCCGGCTGGCCGGCCGAGGTGCCGGTGGTCGACGGGAAGCTGCTCTTCGGCGCCACGAAGACAGAGAACGGCAAGCGGACCTGGGTGGTCACCGTGAAGTCCGACGCCGCCGATCCGCTGGCCGAGGTGAAGACGACGCTGACGGATGCGGGGTTCGTGCTCGATGAGTCGCCGTCGGCATCCGTCGGCACCGCCGGGGTCGTGGCGATGAAGAACGCGAACGTCACCGTGGTCGTCGTCGGCAACACCGACGGCCTCCTCTACACGGTCACCCCCGTCGCCTGACCTCTCCCTCACTCTCGCCGAGTGGATCAGGCGAAGAGGGCGGCCCCGATGTGGCTGCCGCGGCGGGCGCCCGGCGGCACGGCGAAGAGCGCGCTGCCGACGTGGCGGGTGTACTCGTTCAGGGCGTCGTGGCGGGCCAGGCTGAGCTGCACCCGGCTGAACTGCTCGGGTGAGCGCTGGAAGCTGATGAAGAACAGTCCGGCGTCGAGGCGGCCGAGCGCGTCGTTGCCGTCGACGAAGTTGTAGCCGCGGCGCAGCATCCGCGCCCCGCCGTTCTGCTGGGGGTGGGCGAGCCGAACATGGGCGGCCGCGTCGATCAGGGGCGCGTCGCCCCGTCCGGCCAGGGAGAAGTCCGGCTCGGTGAACTCGGTGCCGCCCGACAGGGGCGCCCCCTCGCCCTTGGTGCGGCCGAACACCGCCTCCTGCTCGCGCAGGATCGTGCGGTCCCAGGCCTCGATCGTCATCCGGATGCGCCGCGCGACCAGGTAGGAGCCGCCGGCCAGCCAGGCCGGCCCGTCGGCGGCCGGCACCCAGACCTGCTCGTCGACCACTGCGGGCTCCTCGGCCTTGATGTTCGCGGTGCCGTCCTTGAACCCGAACAGGTTGCGCGGGGTGGCCTGGCTGATGCTGGTCGACGAGGTGCGGCCGAACCCGAGCTGGGACCAGCGGAGGGAGGCCCGGCCGAACGCGATCCTGGACAGGTTGCGGATGGCGTGCACGGCCACCTGCGGGTCGTCGGCGCAGGCCTGGATGCAGAGGTCCCCGCCGTTGCGGCCCTCCTCGAGCAGGTCCCCCGGGAAGTGCGGCAGGTCCACGAGCAGGGGCGGGCGGCGGGAGGCCAGACCGAACCGGTCGGCGCCGGCCGCCGTCTCGAACAGGGTGGGGCCGAAGCCGAACGTGATGGTCAGGCCGGAGGCGGGCAACCCCTGCGCCTCGCCGGTGTCCTCCGGCGGGGCGTCGTACGACCCGGAGGCGGCACCGAACTCGCCGATCGCCGCCCCCGCGGTGAGGGAGGCCGCCGCGGCGGTCCAGTCCCGCAGCAGGGAGATGAGATCGGCGCGCGTCGCGTCCGGTGCGAGGTCGAACGCGGCGAAGTGCAGGCGGTCCTGGGCGGGGGTGACGATGCCGGCCTGGTGAGCGCCGTAGAACGGGTAGGCGGCGGCCGGGCTCGCGACGGCGACCGCAGCCTGCACCGCCCGGTCGCCGCCGACGCCGAGCCCGAGCCCGGCCACGCCCGCCCCGGCCAGGCCGAGCAGGCCTCGGCGGGACAGCCCGCGCGGCTCCGGCCGGGCGACGGGGTCGGCCCCCGGAGCGGTGGGTTCGGGGGCGGCCCCAGGGTCGGTGCGGGTCATCACAGCACCAGGGTGGCGGTGAGCTGGTTCAGCGGCTCGCCGAGGGCGTTGACCTGGTCGGCCAGCGCCCGGATCTCGGCGGGGGACAGCTCGGTGTAAAGCCGGAACCCGTCCCCGGCGCGCTGGGCGTCCAGGAGCTCCTGCAGTGCCGCGAACTCCCGGTCGAGCCGCTCGGCGAGTGTCGCGTCCTTCTCGACGAGGATGTCCCGCACCCCGGCATAGAGCACGGATGCGCCGTCGACGTTGGCCTGGAAGTCGGAGAGGTCGGTGTGCGACCAGAATTCCTCCTCGCCGGTGACTTTGCCGGTCGAGACCTCGTCGAGCAGCCCGATCGCCCCGTTCGTCTGCTGGGCCAGGGTGAAGTGGAGGTCCTGCACCTTGTCGTTCAGGGTGGCGGTGTCGGCGACGAGGAGACCGGCCAGGCGCTGCCGCTCGTCCGGGCTGTACGCGGTGAAGCCGGCCTCGGCATCCGCCGGCCAGAGGTCCTTCTCGATCGCGTGCCAGCCGGTCCAGTCCTGCCCCTCCTCGAGGTCGGCCTCGCGCAGGTCGAGCTTCGGGTCCAGGTCGCCGAACGACTCGGCGATGGTCTCGACCCGTTCCCAGTGGGCTCGGGTCGGGGCGTACAGGGCGCGGGCGGCGTCCGCGTCGCCGGTCGTGTACGCGGCGGCGAACGCAGCGGTGCCGGTGACCAGCTGGGCGACCTGGTCCCTGACGTAGGAGGCGTAGTTGGTGTTGGCCGTCTCGATCCGGGCGGCCAGATCGACGCTGGCTCCGGCCGCGCCCTCCGATTCCGTCACCGTGAACTCGGCCTTGCCGATCCCGTCGCCGGTCATGCCCGGCTTGCAGGCCGTGAAATAGCTGCCGGCGGGCAGCTGCACGACCAGGTCGCGGCTGAGGCCCGGCCCGATGTTCTCCGCCTCGCCGACGATGCGGAGCCCGTCGTCGGCCAGCAGGTAGAACTCGGTGACCTGGTCGCCGGAGTTGGCGACCGTGAATCGCACGTTGCCGGCGGGGGCCTCGTCGGCGGAGACGGTGCACGCGGTGGCGCTGCTGTCCACGGTCAGGGCGGCGTGGGACGAACCGGGGGCGCCGGCGTTGGGCACGCAGCCGGTGAGTGCGAGGAGGCCGGCCGCCGAGGCGAGTCCGAGCAGGGGGAAGCGAGCACGCATGAGGGAGATCCTTGCTGGGGAGGGAACGGGGGAGTAGGGGATGCCGCCGGTCAGCGGGCGGGCACGGTGGCCGGTGCCGACCGGCGGGGTGCGGGGCGCACCCGGCGCTGGTCTCGGCTCGCCCGGATGAACAGGGTGAGGCAGGTCGCCGTGTACCCCGTCCAGACGGCCAGTTCGAGCCAGGTCGTCACCGGGGAGAAGTTGAGGGTGCCCTTGAGCAGGGTTCCGTACCAGCTGTCGGGCGGGATCGCCGCGCTCACGTCGAAGGCGAGGCTGTGCAGCCCGGGCAGCACCCCCGCCTCCTGCAGGTCGTGCACCCCGTAGGAGAGCACCCCGGCGGCGACGACGATGAGGATGCCGCCGGTCCAGGTGAAGAACTTCGCCAGGTTGATCCGCAGCATCCCCGAATACACCAGCCAGCCCAGGCCGACCGCGGTCACGATGCCCAGGGCGGCGCCGAGCAGGGGCAGCGCGGTCTCCCCGGTGGCCTGCACGGCCGCCCAGATGAACAGGGCGGTCTCGATGCCCTCCCGGCCGACGGCGACGAACGCGACCACGACGAGGCCGAGCCCGGTGCCGAGCAGGGACCGGTCGATGCTGCCGCGGAGGTGGCCGGACAGGTCGCGGGCGGTGCGCAACATCCAGAACACCATCCAGGTGACCAGGCCGGTGGCGGCGATCGACAGGATGCCGCCGATCGTCTCCTGGGCGGCGAAGGAGAGCCCGTAGGTGCCGAAGGTGAGGGCGGCGCCGATCGCGAGGGCAAGGAGTACCGCCAGGCCGACGCCGAGCCAGATCCGGCGCAGCACGTCACGGCGGTCGATCTTGACCACGTAGGCCACGAGGATGGTCACGATCAGCGCCGCTTCGAGGCCTTCACGGAGGCCGATCAGATAATTTGCGAGCACGGGACTTCCTGGTCGGGGTCGGGGAGCAGCGAGCACGGGATGGTTAGGCTTACCTAACTAAGGCTACTCTAACTTCGCCGGGACCGCCGTGTCCAGCTAGTGTTCTTCCGTGGGTGTCTGCCCGTCAGCTACCTAGTGGAGCCCAGCATGGTCATGTCCGGCAGCGGAGAGAGCGTCCTCTTCGTGCACGACCGCCCCGGTGACGAGGCGCTGCTCACCGGCGGCACCATCGCCCGCCTCCGCTCCGACGGCGCCGAGGTCGTGGTGCTGTTCGGCGCCAGGACCCACGGCGACACGGGCGACGACACCGCCGACAGCGCCGACGTGCGGGCCGCCCTGGGCGGGCTCGGGGTGAGCGACTGGCGGATGCTGGCCCGCCCGGCCGCAGGCCATGACCCCGACGCCCTGACCGCCCAGGTGGCCGACGTGCTGCTCGAGGTGGAGGCCACCGCGCTCGTGCTCGGCACCGACGACGCCCGGCTGCAGGCCGCGGCGACCGATGCCGCCCACGCGGCGGGCATCCCCGTCTTCCAGAGCAAGCGCGTCTCCGGCGCGATCGGCCAGCGCCTCATCGCGATCGACGTGAGCGACCAGGTGGAGCGGAAGCTCGCAGCCATCTCCGCCTATCCGGGGCGCTGGAGTGTGACCGGCCACACCGTCGTCCCCGTGACACCGCCGGCCGGCGCCGCCGCCGCGGGTGCAGGCACGGTCGTCGGCGGAACCGAGACCTACCTGCGCCTTCCGCCGCCGCAGGCGCAGCACGCCGCGGAGGTCCCTCCCGGCCCGGGCGCCCGGGCGCTGGCTGGCCTGCTCGCCTTCGTGGTGGGGGTTGCCTTCGGCGTCCTCGGCACGATCGCGCACCAGGCGACGATCGTGCTCGGCCCGGTCACCATCCCGATCGGCCTGGTCCTCGCGCTCGCCGGAGTGACCGCCCTGCTGGCCGGCCTGCGCCTGGTCGTGGGGGACCGGCTGGTCGTGCTGCTCGCCGCGATCGGCCTGCTCGGCACGATCTTCCTGCTGTCGCTGCGCAGCGAGGGCGGCTCCGTGCTGGTGCCGCAGGGGCTGCCCGGCACCCTCTGGACGGTGGGTCCGACCCTGGTCGCCACCATCGTGCTCGCCTGGCCGCGGATTCCGGGCCGCCGCGGTACGGCATAGAATTGCAGTTCCGCTCGTGAAGGGAGCTCGTCACCCGTGACCTACGTCATTGCCCTGCCGTGCGTGGACGTGAAGGATCGCGCCTGCGTGGACGAATGCCCCGTCGACTGCATCTACGAGGGCGACCGTTCGCTCTACATCCACCCCGACGAATGCGTCGACTGCGGCGCCTGCGAACCGGTCTGCCCGGTCGAGGCGATCTACTACGAGGACGACGTGCCCGAACAGTGGGCCGAGTACTACAAGGCGAACGTCGAGTTCTTCGACGACGTCGGATCTCCCGGCGGAGCGGCCAAGGTCGGCGTGATCCACAAGGACCACCCGATCATCGCCGTCCTTCCCCCGCAGGTCTAGCCGGCCCGTGCTGAGGCCGCTGCCCGACTACCCGTGGGACCAGATGGTCCCCTTCGCCGAGCGCGCCCGCGCGCACCCCGGCGGCATCGTCGACCTGTCGATCGGTTCGCCGGTCGACCCGACACCCGCGGTCATCCGGCAGGCCCTGGCCGACGCCACCGACGCGCACGCCTACCCGCAGACCGCGGGCACCCCGCAGCTGCAGCGGGCGATCATCGACTGGTACGCCCGCCGCCGCGGCGTGGCCGGCCTCACCGAGGCCAATGTGCTGCCCACCATCGGGTCGAAGGAGCTGGTGGCCCTGCTGCCGTTCATGCTCGGCCTCGGCGAGGGCGACACCGTCGTGCACCCGGTCGCGGCCTACCCCACCTACGCGATCGGCGCGGCCATGGCCGGGGCGGATGCCGTGGCCTCCGACGACCCGGCCGGCTGGCCGGCCACGACGAAGCTGGTCTGGCTGAACAGCCCGGGCAACCCCGACGGGCACGTGCTGACGGTCGCCGAACTGCGCCGGGCGGTCGAACGGGCCAGGGCGCTCGGCGCCGTGATCGTCTCCGACGAGTGCTACGCGGAACTGGGCTGGGCCGGGCAGTGGGCGAACGAGCCGATCCCCAGCATCCTCGACCCCCGCGTGATCGGCACCGACCGCCGCGACGTGCTCGCCATCTACTCCCTCAGCAAGCAGTCGAACATGGCCGGCTACCGCGGTGCGTTCGCCGCCGGCTGCGCCACCGTTCTCGGCCGGTTGCTCACTGTGCGCAAGCACGCGGGCCTGATGCTCCCGGCCCCGCTCCAGGCCGCCATGGTCGCCGCCCTCGGCGACGACTCCCACGTGGCCGATCAGAAGGAACGGTACCGGGCCCGGAGGATGCTGCTGCTGCCGGCGCTCGAGACGGCCGGCTTCCGGATCAGCCGCAGCGAGGCCGGGCTGTACCTCTGGGCGACCGAGGGGCGCGGCGCCTGGGATTCGATCGGGCGGCTCGCCGACCTCGGCATCCTGGCCGGCCCCGGCCCGTTCTACGGCGCCGGTTCCGCGCAATACGTGCGCTTCAGCCTCACCGCCACCGATGAGCGGATAGCCGCCGCCGCGAGCCGCCTCGGCGCCGGATGAGCGCGCGCCGCGCGGCTCCGGGGGTGCCAACCCGGGGCTTGTGGACAATCACCAACGAAACCCGGGCATTCCTATCGGATGCAACAGTAGGCGGTCGGGCCGATTAGGCTGTATCAGCGTTGACGTCTCCAGCCACACCGGTGTGCTGTGTAGAAGACCGCGCGCCGAGAGGCAGTGATACTCAGTGACACTCAGTGATACCCAGGGAGCCGCCGTGAGCGAGACCGCACAGCGAACGCCGTCCATCGATCCGCAAAAGGCCAGGCTGACCTTCCCCGGAGGGTCGGCGGACTTCCCGATCGTGCGCGGCACGGCCGGCGCGTCCAGCCTGGACATCTCGAGCCTCACCCGCCAGACCGGCCTGATCACCCTCGACTCCGGGTTCGTGAACACCGCGGCCACGCGGTCGGCGATCACGTTCATCGACGGCGAAAAGGGCATCCTCCGCTATCGCGGCTACCCGATCGAACAGATCGCCCAGAACTCCAACTTCCTCGAGACGGCCTGGCTGCTGATCTATGGCGCACTGCCCAGTGCGAGCGAGCTCGCCGCCTTCGACCAGCGGATCCGCCGGCACACCCTGCTGCACGAAGACCTGCGCCGACTCTTCGATGTGCTGCCGTACAACGCGCACCCGATGTCGGTGCTGTCGTCGGGCACTTCCGCCCTCGCGGCGTACTACCAGGACGCGCTCGACCCGAAGGACCCGATCCAGGTCGAGCTGGCCACGGTGCACCTGCTGGCCAAGCTTCCGGTGATGGCGGCCTACGCGTACAAGAAGAGCATCGGCCAGGCCTTCCTCTACCCCGACAACTCGCTCGGCTACGTCGACAACTTCCTTCGGCTGATCTTCGGCACCCTGGCCGAGCCCTACGAGGTGAACCCGGTCGTGAGCAAGGCGCTCGAGCGCCTCCTGATGCTGCACGAGGACCACGAGCAGAACGCCTCGACCTCGACCGTGCGCCTCGTCGGGTCGACCGAGGCGAACCTGTTCGCGTCGGTGTCCGCCGGGATCAACGCCCTCTCCGGGCCCCTGCACGGCGGCGCGAACGAGGCCGTGCTCAAGATGCTCGGCGAGATCAAGGCCTCCGGCGAGGGCGTGGAGAAGTTCGTCGAACGGGTCAAGAACAAGGAACAGGGCGTGCGCCTGATGGGCTTCGGCCACCGGGTCTACAAGAACTACGACCCGCGGGCCACCCTGGTCAAGGAGAGCGCCGACGAGGTCCTCGCCGCGCTCGGCGTCAAGGACGACCTGCTCGACATCGCCAAGGAACTCGAGCAGATCGCGTTGAACGACGACTACTTCCGGGAACGCAAGCTGTACCCGAACGTGGACTTCTACACCGGCGTCATCTACAAGGCGATGGGATTCCCGACGAGCATGTTCACCGTGCTCTTCGCCATCGGCCGCCTGCCCGGCTGGGTCGCGCACTGGCGTGAGATGAACGAGGACCCGACGACCAAGATCGGCCGTCCCCAGCAGCTGTACATCGGCTCGCCGGAGCGCGACTTCCCGACGCGCTGATCGTTCCGCGGCGCTGAGTCGTTCCGAAACGCTGAGTCGTTCCGGGCGGGCTACCGGCCCGCCCGGAGTTTCAGGGTGTCCGTCGCCGCCGCGCGCACGGCGGCGAGGGAGAACAGCCAGGGCCTGGTCTCCTGGTGCTGCCACAGCGCCGTCTGGTCGGCGTAGTTCGGGTGGAATGCGTGACCTGAACTGCCGGTCAGGTTCAGCCAGGTCGAGTCGTCCCAGGCGGCCAGGCTGACCACCTCGCGCATCGAGGGCACCCAGTCGACCGTGTAGCCGGCCGTGGCGTCCCAGCCGACCGCATCGATGACGGATGATCCGCCGGCCAGTTCGTACGGGCCCCGGTTGAACAGCCACTCCAGTGGGGCCACGCCCGACTTGCCGAAGCTGGCGTTGGTGACCTCGAGGGTGTGGATGCTGCCCCAACGCCAGGTGGTGGCATCCGGCCCCATCAGCCGCTCGCCCTCGACGGCGGCCTGCTTGAGCACCCGCTGGAGCATGCTGTCCCGTCCGGCCGAGCCGACCCTGGCGTTCTTCCACCAGGGCGAGTCGGGCTCGTCGAGCAGGGCGATCACGACCGCGTAGGCCCGGTCGCCGCCGGTGAGCCAGGTGGACTCGGGCAGTTTCGTGTTGAACAGGTCGACCAGCAGGTTCCGCCAGACGATGTTGAAGTACGCGGCGGCGGCGCTGTCGCCCTCCAGCCGGTAGTCCCAGCCGTCGAACAGGGCCAGGGCGGCCCGGGTCTGTTCGGTCTGCCCGGTCGGCTTGAGCGCCTGCAGCACCGGCACCAGCCGGGCGGCGAGCGGGCTGAACGTGTCGGCCTGGATCTCGCTCATCATGGCCGGGGTCATCGGCGTGCCGTGGTCGATCAGCGCCTGCAGCCGGGCGGTGATCTCGGTCGCCCGGTAGCCGAGGTCCCAATCCCTGGTGATCAGGTACGGGTAGTCGGCTCCGACCGGGGCGTTGTTGGCCGTGACGATGAATCCGCTGGCCGGGTTCAGCGTCTGGGGCAGCGCGTCGAATGGGATGTACCCGTCCCAGCCGTACTGGCTGGTCCAGCCGGGCACCGGGACCGTGCCGTCGCCGGCCCGGCGGATCGGGATGAGGCCGGGCGCCTGGTAGCCGATGTTGCCGTCGACGTCGGCGTAGACCAGGTTCTGCGACGGCACGTCGAACAGGGAGGCCGCCTGCCGGAAGCTCGCCCAGTCGGTGGCGGCGCCGAGCGCGAAGATGGCGGCGGCGGTGCGCCCGGGGGTCAGGGCCGTCCACTGCAGTGACAGCTGGTAGCCCGTCTCCGCGGTGGCCGGCGGCAGGTCGACCGCCTCCGGGTAGTCGGCGGCGATGGAGGGGAAGGCGCTGCCCTCCAGATCGCTGACGATCGGGCCGTGTTCGGTCGACCGGATCCGGATCTTCACCGCGGGGCCGCCGGCGACCCTGATCTTCTCGGTGCGCACCTGGATCGGCTTGGCGGCCCCGTCGTACTCGTAGCTGTCCCCGGTGACCTTCTCGAGGTAGAGGTCGGCGACATCCGGGCCCAGGTTGGTGAAGCCCCAGGCGATCCTCGCGTTGTGGCCGATGATGATGCCGGGCAGCCCGGAGAAGCCGTAGCCGGCCAGGTCGAACGGGCAGTCCGCGGTGACGGACTCGCAGCGCAGCCCCACCTGGTACCAGACCGACGGCATCACGGCGCCCAGATGCGGGTCGTTGGCGAGGATCGGCTTGCCGGTCGCGGTGTGCGCCCCCGACACGACCCAGGAGTTGGAGCCGATCTCCCCGCCGGCCGGCCCGAGCAGCTCGGGCACGGCCGTGAGCGTGTCGTGCAGGCGGCTCAGCGACGACGCCAATGCTTCCTCCGCGCCGGCCGTCACGGGAGCCACCGGCACGGGCGGCGGGGTGACGGATGCCGCAACGGCCCCCGCGGCGCCGGCCGGCATCCCGCCGACGATGGTCGGGTGCGCGGTGTACGGGTAGTCCGGATGCAGCCGGGCGACCTCCGTGGGGCTCAGGCTGCCGGCCAGCATGGCCCGGTCGATCTCGTCGTCGAGGTTGGAGCGCAGGTCCCAGGCCATCGCCTTGAGCCAGGCCACGGAGTCGGCCGGCGTCCACGGCTCCGGGGTGTAGCCCGGGTTCTGCAGGGCGAGCACCGCGTATTCGACGGAGAGGTCGGCGCCGCGGTGCCCGGCCAGGTAGGCGTTCACCCCGTCGGCGTAGGACTGGTAGTAGCCGAGGGTGACCGGGTCGAGCAGCGCCACCTCCTGCTCGGCCACGGCACGCCAGCCGAGGGTGCGGATGAAGGTGTCTGTGCCGACCTGGCTCTTGCCGAACAGCTCGGAGAGCCGCCCGCTCGTCACGTGCCGGCGGAAGTCCATCTCCCAGAACCGGTCCTGGGCGTGCACATAGCCCTCCGCCATGAACAGGTCGCCGGCGCTGCGGGCCAGGATCTGCGGGATGCCGGCCTGGTCGCGGTACACGGTCACGTCGGCGCTGAGCCCCGGCAGCGTGGCCTGCCCGGAGAGGGCGGGGAACGAGCGGACGACCGTCCACACGCCCAGGCCGGTGCCGACCAGGGCGAGGCTGAGCGCGACGGCGAGCACGGCGAGGGCGGCCCTGATCCTGCGGTGGCGCCTGCTGCGCGGTGCGTCGGTTCCCACATCACTCCTTTGTGACTGGCAGCGTACTCCCGGGCCGGGGCCGGTCAGGCGTGCAGTTGCTCGTTCAGCAGGATGCCGGTTCCGCTGCGCTGGAGCACCTCGACCGCCCCGGAGACAGAGTTGCGGCGGAAGAGCAGGTTCGGCACCCCGGAGAGTTCGACGGCCTTCATCGTGCGGGCCTTGCCGTCCGCGGTGCGCGGCTGGTCGGGCAGCGTGACCTTGGTGCCGGCGGTCACGTACAGCCCGGCCTCGACCACGGTGTCGTCGCCGATCGAGATGCCGACACCGGAGTTGGCGCCGAGCAGCGCACGCTCGCCGATCGACACCCGCTCGGTGCCGCCGCCGGACAGCGTTCCCATGATCGACGCGCCACCGCCGATATCGGCGCCGTCGCCGACGACGACACCCTGGGAGATCCGGCCCTCGACCATCGACGTGCCGAGCGTGCCGGCGTTGAAGTTGACGAAGCCCTCGTGCATGACCGTGGTGCCCGGGGAGAGGTAGGCGCCCAGGCGCACCCGGGACGCGTCGGCGATCCGCACCCGGTCAGGCGTGACGTAGTTCAGCAGCGGCGGGAACTTGTCGATCCCGGTGGCCTGGATGCCGGCGCGCTGCAGCGCGGGGCGGAGCCGGGCGAAGTCGGCGGGCAGCATCGGGCCGGCAGTGGTCCAGGCCACGGTGGGGAGGTGTCCGAAGATGCCGTCGAGGTTGATGCTGTTGGGACGCACGAGGAGGTGGGAGAGCAGGTGCAGGCGGAGGTAGGCGTCCGAGGTGCCGGCCGGGGCCGCGGCCAGGTCGATCTCGACGGTGACGGCCTCGATCCGCACGGCCCGTCGGGCGTCGTCGCCGGCGAACTCCTCCAGCTCGGACGGCACGATCCAGCGGTCGCGCCCCGGCGGCAGTGTGCCGAGGCTGGGGGCCGGGAACCAGGTGTCCAGCACCGTGCCGTCACCGGCGACGGTGGCCAGGCCGTACCCCCAGGCGTTGGCGGGGACGGTGGACTGCGGGGACACTGCGGTGATCATGGCTCTAGATTAGTAGGGTGCCTCTCAACCTCGTGACTCTGGACCTGTCCGCCTCCTCGATCGACGTCACCCGGGCGATCTGCGATATCGAGTCGGTGTCCGGCAATGAAACGGTGCTGGCCGACGCCATCGAACACGCCCTCGCCGGGCTCGGTCACCTCGAGGTCATCCGGGACGGCGACACCGTCGTGGCCCGCACGAACCTCGGCCGGGCGCAGCGGGTGGTCATCGCCGGCCACATCGACACCGTCCCGTTGAACGGGAACCTGCCGACCAGGTTCGAGACCCTGGACGGGGTGGACTACCTCTGGGGCCGCGGCACGGTCGACATGAAGGCGGGCGTCGCCGTGCAGCTCAAGCTGGCCGCCGAGCTCACCGACCCTGCCGTCGACGTGACCTGGATGTGGTACGACCACGAGGAGGTCTCGGACGACCTCAACGGCCTCGGCCGGCTCGCCCGGAACCGCCCCGACCTGTTCGCCGGCGACTTCGCCATCCTCGGCGAGCCGACCAATAGCCAGGTCGAGGGCGGCTGCAACGGCAACGTGCGGATCGAGATCCGCACCTTCGGGCTGCGCTCGCACTCGGCTCGCAGCTGGGTCGGCGACAACGCGATCCACAAGGTCGCACCGATCCTCGACGTGCTCGCCGGATACCAGGCCCGCGAGGTCGAGGTCGAGGGACTCGTCTACCGCGAGGGCCTGAACGCCGTCGGCATCAGCGGCGGCATCGCCGGCAACATCATCCCCGACGAATGCATGGTGCACGTCAACTACCGGTTCGCTCCGAGCCGGTCGGGCGCCGAAGCGCTCGCGCACCTCACCGAGCTGTTCGGCGACTACGAGATCACGGTCGTCGACCTGGCCGAGGGGGCCCGGCCCGGCCTCGACGCGGTCCTGGCCCAGGACTTCCTCGTCGCCGTCGGCGGGACGGCGCGGCCCAAGTACGGCTGGACGGATGTCGCGCGGTTCTCCGCGCTCGGAATCCCCGCGGTGAACTACGGCCCCGGCGACCCGCTGAAGGCCCACGCGGACGACGAACGCGTCGCCCTGCACCAGATCACGGAGTGCGAGGACGGCCTGCGTTCGTGGCTGACCGCATCCGCCGGCTGACGCCCGGCGCACCGGCCCGTCCGGCCCGGCCCGGCCCGCTGACGGCCCGGTTGCGCCCGGTTCCGTGGTGGGCCAGGGTCGCGATGATCTGGGCGGCCTCCCGGGTCGTGACGACGACGCTGGTGCTGCTGCTCGCCCGGGTGCAGGGTGCGAACCCGTGGACGGCCGCGAGCCCGGGGTACGCCGACTTCGCGAACATCTGGGACGGACGCTGGTACAACATCGTCGCCGTCGCCGGCTACCCGTCCGTGCTCCCGGTCACGATCGACGGGCACGTCGCGGAGAACGCCTGGGCGTTCATGCCGGGTTACCCGGCCGTGGTGCGCCTGCTGATGATCGTGCTCGACCAGCCGTGGGCGCCGATGGCCGTGCTCGTCTCGCTCGGCTTCAGCCTCGGCAGCGCCCTGCTGTTCTACCGGCTGATGCTGCGGGTGCTGGACGCGCCGGCGGCGCTGTTCGCGGCCGTGCTGTTCTGCGTCGCGCCGCTGTCGCCGATCCTGCAGTTCGGCTACGCCGAGTCGATGTACCTGTTCTTCCTCACCCTTGCCCTGCTCCTGCTGCTCGAGCGGCGGTATGTGCTGTTGTTCCCGGTGATCCTCGTGATGGCGTTCACCCGGCCGAGCGGGCTCGCCTTCGCCCTGGCCATGGGACTGCACCTGGTTCAGCGCTGGCTTGGCCGGCAGCGGGACCCGTTCCCGGTCCGGGAGCGGGTGGTCGCGGCATCCGTCGCCGGGTTCAGCGCGGCCAGCGGGCTGGCCTGGCCGCTCATCGCCTGGGCGGCGACCGGGTCGGTCACGGCGTACACCGACACCGAGCTGGCCTGGCGGTCGGCGTACATCGGCTACCAGGAGCTGGTGCCCTTCACCGCGTGGTTCCAGAGCGGCGTGTGGTGGCTGGGGACGCCGCTGGGCATCTCCGTCGTCGTCGCCCTGATCGTCGGCTTCACGGCGCTGTTGTTCTCGCCGCCGGTGCGCCGCCTGGGCGTCGACCTGCGGTTCTGGCTGGCGGCCTACGGGCTGTACCTGCTCGCGGTGTTCTTCCCGCAGTCGAGCACGTTCCGGTTGCTGATGCCGCTGTTCCCGCTGCTGGGCGCCGCCGCCGTGCCGAAGAACCCTGTCTACCGGGTGGCGCTCGTGCTGCTCGCCATCGCTGGCCAGTGGGGCTGGCTCCTGCTCTGCTGGGGGGTCGACGGAGCGGACTGGACACCACCCTAATTACTGTCTGGGGCGGTAATGGTCGATAATGGAAGTTCAGACGAATGAATGGAAGGGGAGTTCATGGCGGCCATGAAGCCACGGACCGGAGACGGGCCAATGGAGGCTGTAAAGGAGGGGCGCCTCATCATCGTGCGTGTTCCGCTCGAAGGTGGAGGCCGACTTGTCGTCTCTGTGAACGACGCCGAGGCCAGAGAGCTTCACGACGCCCTTGCCGGCGTGGTCCAGTCGACCGTATAGCCTTATCGATCGGCCGTGCAGCAGCGCTGCGCGGCCGATTTTTATTGCCCGGACGAGCGGAGCGCGAGCGGCTGGGTTGGCCCGGACGCGTTGGCCCGGACTCGTTGGCCCAGTCGGGTTGGCCCGGACGCGGCCGGTCAGGCCCGGATCTTGGTGATCTGGAGCAGGCCGTCGCCCACGGGCGAGAGGGCGCTGATCACCGCGGTGGAACCGGCGATCTCGGCCAGGAGCGTGCGGAAGCCGGTGGCGACATCGTCGCGCTGCGCCGGGTTGGCGACCCGTCCGCGCCAGAGGGCGTGGGCGACGAGCACCGTTCCTCCCGGGCGGGCCAGGCGCAGGCCGTGCTCGACGTACTCGATCACCGATTGCGGGTCGGCGTCGACGAAGACGATGTCGTAGGAGTTCTCGTTCATCCGTGGCAGCACCTCGGCGGCCTTGCCGGTGATCAGGCGCACCCGGTTCGAGCGGATGCCGGCCTCGGCGAAGCTGGCACGCGCGTGCTGCTGGTGGTCGACCTCGGTGTCGATCGAGGTGAGGGTGGCGCCGGGCGCGCCGGTGAGCAGCCAGATCCCGGAGACGCCGGCCCCGGTGCCGACCTCGAGGATGCTGCGGGCCCCCGTCGCGGCCGCGATCACGGCCGACTGCGCGCCGACGGCAGGGGAGATCGCGTCGATTCCCAGCTCGAGGGACTGCTGCCTGGCCCGGGCCACAGCGTCGGACTCGACGACGGAATCGTCGGAGAACTTCCAGTTCAGATCTTTGTCAGACAAGCGCAACTCCAGTTGATGATTGGGTCCAGCCTAAGGCCGGGTCCGCTCTGGTCGGGGGAGGCCTCGCCGGGGGTTATTCTGAGGGAATGTTTGGTCTGACGTTCGAGAAGATCCTCCTGATCGGGATCGTCGCCGTCTTCCTGCTCGGACCGGAGAAGCTCCCGCACTACGCGGCCCAGCTGGCGCGCCTGGTGAAGCAACTCCGCGACATGGCGAACGGGGCCAAGGAGCGCATGCGCGACGAGATGGGCCCCGAGTTCGACGACGTCGACTGGAAGAAACTCGACCCGCGACAGTACGACCCGCGCCGCATCATCCGTGAGGCACTGATCGACGACGACGGAGCGGTGAAGGACCAGTCGGCGACGGTGACCCGGGCCGGCCCGAACCCAGACGGCGCGTACCTGCAGCGCAAGCGCGCCCGCGAGGCGGCCCTCGCCGCGGCGCAGCCCGCACCGTTCGACTCCGAAGCCACCTGACCTCGGCTATGCGCTGAACGTGGTCCGGGCCCCGGCGCCGAGCTGATGCGCGAGGGCGGTCGCGGCATCCCGGAGTTGGTGGGTGATCGCCTCCAGCCCGGAGTCGAGGCGGTCGCCGGAGACGGTGACGGCCAGGGCAGCGATCACGCCGGGCGCGCGCACCGGAACGGCGACACAGGAATGCCTCAGCCGGTACGCTTCCCGGTCGACGGTGGATTCGGCTCCGCGCTGGAGATGGTTCAGCACGACGCGCCGGCTGGAGCCCAGGCGCGGGGTGAACCGCACCTGCGGGTGCCGGGTGAGGTACTCGGCCCGCTGTTCGCGGCTCAGCTGGGCCAGGATCTGCCTGCCGAGGGCGGTCGCGTGGGCGCCGTCGGCCAGCCCGGACCAGAGTTCCGGCCGGGGAACCCCGGTCTGGTCGACGATGTCGATCAGCCTCACATCTCCGCCGCTGAACCGGGCCAGGTACGCCGTCGCATCCTGTTCCTCCGCGACGCGCCGCAGGGTCTGCCGCACCCGGGCCAGGAAGACCCCGGCGTGGTCCGCGCCGCGCAGGCTCGGGAAGCGATGGCCGAGCACCAGCCCGTCGGGCTCGGCGGCCAGGTAGCCCTCGTGCACCAGGGTGCGGGTGAGGTTGTAGGCCGTGCCGAGGCTGAGCCCCGCCGCGTTCGCGACGGCCTTGACCGGCAGCGGCCGGGCGGCGGTGGCGACGATGTCGACCAGCTTCAACGCGCGCTGCACGGAGGAAATGAGGGTCTGGCGATCCTGTGGCATCTGGCTCCCGCACGGGTGACTATTCGAAACAGGATAGACAGGGGGATCAGAACCGGATAGGGGTTGCGTGGGAGGAATCCCGGGTACGCCTGGCCGCGGTCACACATCTCCACCGCGGTGGAATCCCGGGGCGCTACGCTGAAGCCAGGGAAGGTGCCGATGACGAACAAACCCGTGAAGGTCAAGCGCATGAAAAAGGCGCTGTACGAGGCGGAGCTCCGCCGCCTGCAAACCGACCTGGTGTCGATGCAGCAGTGGGTCAAGGAATCGGGGGCCCGGGTCGTGGTGATCTTCGAGGGCCGGGACGCGGCCGGCAAGGGTTCCGCGATCAAACGGGTCACCGAGTACCTCAACCCGCGCAGCGCCCGGATCGTGGCCCTGCCGATCCCGACCGAGCGGCAGCGCGGCCAGTGGTATTTCCAGCGGTACGTGGAGCACCTGCCGTCCACGGGCGAGATCGTGCTGATGGACCGGTCCTGGTACAACCGCGCCGGGGTCGAACGCGTGATGAGTTACTGCACGCCCGACGAGTACCGCCGGTTCCTGCACCAGGCGCCCCTGTTCGAACGGATGCTGGTCGAGGACGGCATCCTGCTGGTCAAGTACTGGTTCTCGGTGTCCGACCATGAGCAGGAGGCTCGGTTCCGGTCGCGGCAGAAGGACCCGATGCGCCGGTGGAAGCTGTCCGAGACCGACCTGCTGTCGATCACGAAATGGGTCGACTACTCCAAGGCGAAGGATGAGATGTTCGTGCACACCGACATTCCCGAGGCGCCGTGGTGGGTGATCGAGAGCGACGACAAGCGCGCAGCCCGCCTGAACATGATCAACCACCTGCTGTCGATCGTGCCGTACGAGCACCGAGAGCCGCCGGCCGTGAAGATCCCGCACCGGCCGACCGGGTCGGACTACGAGCGGCCGCCGCGCGAGCTGAACCGCCCGGTGCGGGACCATGCGGCGGACGTCGCCGTCGCCGCCGGACAGCCGAAGCCGCATGGGCAGCCGAAGGTCCCCAAGGCTCCCACGGAGTCCACGGAGTCCAAGGAATCCACGGAGTCGACGGACGCGACGCCCTAACGCCGGCGGAGGGTCTTCAGCGCGCGGGCCAGGACCAGCATCGGGCCGGTCAGAGCCTCGAACTCGCGCCCGGTCCGGGGCAGCTGGAGCAGGCCGGTCGCCCGGGAGATGGTGATCGCGTCCACGAACCGGAGCAGGCCCTCCGGGCCGTTCCTCCGTCCGAGACCGGACTGTTTGAGCCCGCCCATCGGCGCGGCGACCGAGGAGAACGACCCGCGGTAGCCCTCGTTCACGTTCACGCTGCCGGCCTCGATCGCCCCGGCCAGTCGCAGGCCGCGCCGGGCCGAGCCGGAGAACACGGAGGCGTTGAGGCCGAACTCGCTGTCGTTGGCGGCGAGGATCGCCTCCTGCTCCGTGTCGAAGACCGAGACCGCGACCACCGGTCCGAACGTCTCTGAGGCGAAGCAGTCCATCGCCGCGGTGACGCCGGTGAGCACGGTCGGTTCGAAGAAGAACGGTCCGAGGTCGGGACGCGCCCGACCGCCCGCCTCGATCGACGCTCCCTTCGCGACGGCGTCCTCGACGTGCGCCCGCACGCGCTCCAGCTGGGCAGGGGAGGTGAGCGAACCGACATCCGCGGAATGGTCGAAGCCGGCGCCGAGGCGGAGGGCGCCTGTGACCCGGCTGAACTCGCGCAGGAACTCCGCGGCGACGCCGCGCTGCACGTAGATGCGCTCGATCGACACGCAGAGCTGGCCCATCGCCGAGAAGCAGGCATTGGCGGCGTCGGCGGCGGCGCGGGCCGGGTCGACGTCGTCGAGCACGATCAGCGGGTTGTTCCCGCCGAGTTCCAGCGACACCCCGGTCAGCTTGCCGGCCGCCTGGACGGCGACCCGGCGCCCGGTCGCGGTCGACCCGGTGAAGCAGACGTAGTCGGCCTCCTCGGTGACGGCGGTGCCGATGACGGCACCCTCGCCGGTGACGACGGCCCACAGCCCGGCCGGGACTCCGGCGTCGATGAACGCCCGGCGGAGGGTGAGGATGCTCAGCGCGCCCTGGTCGTCGGCCTTCTGCACCACGCCGCAGCCGGCGGCGAGGGCGGGGACGACGTCCATCGCGGCGAGGCTGAGCGGGTAGTTCCACGGCGTGATCACCCCGGCCACCCCCTTGGGCCGGTAGCGCACCCGGGTGGTCACCATGAGAGGCAGGGCCGAGTGGCGGCGGCCCCCGCGGAGCACCCCTCGGGCGGCGAGGGCGTTGAACCGGGTGACCCCGGCGGCCTGGAAGACCTCCTCGAACGCCTGGCCGCGGGTCTTGCCGGTCTCCGACTGCACCGCGTCCTGGAGCAGCCCGGCGCGGTCGAGCAGCAGGTCGTGGGCGCGCAGCAGCACCCGGCGGCGGTGCGCGAACCCGGCGCGCGACCAGGCGAGCTGGGCCAGCCGGGAGCGGGCGTAGGCATCCTGCACGTCCCGGGGGCTGCTCCGCGGCAGCTCGTGCAGCACCTCACCGGTGAACGGCATGGTCACCGGCACGGTGGTTCCGGTGCTGGCGATGATGTCGCGGTGGGCGTCGGCGATGAACGACGGGGACAGCGGGGAGGCGGACATCCGGCCAGTCTAGGCCGGCACTCAGTAGCTGCAGCGGTCGGCGATCCAGGCGTAGAGCCGGGCCCGCAGCACGTCATCGACGGTCAGGTCCCAGTCTCCGGCGCGCTCCGGGGAGCCGGGCCCGGCCGTGACGCGCACCGTGAGCGGGAACACGGTGCCGCGTTTGTCCTCGGCGACGGCGTGCGGGTCGCAGCGGGTCGGGCGCAGGCCCAGCGCGACCCGGGTTGGCGGCGTGGCCGCGTCCACGGTCAGGCCGAGCGGCCAGTCGAGCCCGTCGGCGGAGGCGAGGAGCGGCGTCGAGCCTGCCCGGTCGACGGTGACGGCGCCCGGCGCGCCGGTCGGGGTGAGCGTGAGGTCGAGCCAGGCGGCGGCGGTCGGCCCCGCGCCGTCGACGCGGAGCTCCGGGGCCACATCGATGCGGAGCAGCCGGGTCAGCGCGCCGGCCAGGCAGTCCTCGCCCTCGATCCGGTCGAGGGCCCCGGTGTCGTCCGTCGCGGGCACCGTCGCTGTGCTGGTGCTGGTGCTGGTGCCGGCGCCGGCACCCGGCTCGGCCCAGGCGAGGGTGACCGTGTCCGTCGGTGTCGGCATCAGTGCCGGTGGCATCAGTGTCGGTGTCGGTGTCGGTGTCGGTGTCGGTGTCGGTGACGTCGCTGCCGGCGACGGCGCGCAGACGGCGGCGGCCAGGCGCACCCGCAGATCGCGGGTCAGTCCCGGTTCGAGCCGCAGCCCGCCGGACCAGCCTGCTGCGGCGGTGAACCGGCTGGAATCGAAACGGGCGGAGCGCAGGTCGAGCGGCGCCCGGCCGGCGTTGCTGACGCTGAGCTCGAGCACCCGGTCGGCGTAATCGAACCGGGTCTGGTAGATCCGCACGGTCACACCGGGCGGCAGGCCGGCCGGGGCGGCAACCGGGGTTGTACCCGTGATGGTCGGCGTTCCGGGCCGGTCGGGCGCGCTCACGCAACCGGACGTGCCGGCGAGGAGGCCGGCGAGCAGCAGCACCACCGGCATCCGGGTGGACACCAGGGGCCGACGGCGCGCTGGCACGGGCTACCTCGGGGAGATGCCCAGGCTGCGGCCGGACAACCCGCGGGCGCGGGTGGCGAGCCGGTCGGCGACGGCCTGGATGGCGATGGCCGCCGGGTCGAGCGGATCGCCCAGCACGACCGGCAGCCCGGTGTCGCCGCCGCTGCGCAACGGCACGCTGAGCGGCACCTGGGCGAGCAGCGGCACGGGGGTCTCCTGGCCCGCGCCGAGCCGGCGGGCCACCTCGGCGCCGCCGCCGGAGCCGAAGATGTCCAGGACGGTGCCGTCGGGCTGCACGATCCCGGCCATGTTCTCGATCACGCCGTAGATCGTCTGCCCGGTCTGCCTGGCCACCACGCCGCTGCGTTCGGCGATGTCGGCGGCGGCCGGCTGCGGGGTGGTCACGACGATGACGTCGGCCTGGGGGAGCAGCTGGCCGACCGAGATGGCCACGTCGCCGGTGCCCGGCGGCAGGTCGAGCAGCAGGATGTCGAGGTCGCCGAAGTACACCTCGGTGAGGAACTGGTTGATCGTGCGGTGCAGCATCGGGCCTCGCCAGGCGACGGCCACGGAGGAGTCGTCGACGAACATGCCGATCGAGATGACCTTCACGTCGAAGGCGATCGGCGGCAGGATCATGTCGCCGACCTGGGTGGGCTTGACCGCGGTGCCCTTCTCGCTGCCGGGAGCCGGCGGCCCGACCAGGCCGAGCAGCCCGGGGATGGAGAACCCGTAGACATCCGCGTCGACGACGCCGACCCGGAGTCCCCGCGCCGCGAGCGCGACGGCGAGGTTCGCGGTGATGGTGGACTTGCCGACGCCGCCCTTGCCGCTGGTGATGGCGTAGACCCGGGTCAGCGAGTCAGGCCCGAACTGGCTGGTGCGCGCGCCCTGGCCGCCGCGAAGCTTCTCGGTCATGGCGCGGCGCTGCTCGCGGGTCATCACGGTGACGTCCACGCTCACCCGGCCGGGCCCGGCGACGGACTCGGCCGCCTCACGCACGTCGCGTTCGATCTGCCGTGCGGCCGGGCAGCCGGCGATGGTCAGCCGGAGGCCGACCGTGGTGTGGCCGGCGGCATCCACCTCGACCCCCGCGACCATGTCGAGCTCGGTGATCGGGCGGCGGATCTCGGGGTCGATCACCCGGACGAGGGCGGCGAGCACCCCGTCGCGGGTGCGCTGGGCGTCACTCACTCCGGGGACGCTCCTCACGGCGGCGTTCGGACACCGGGTCGTGGTCGTGGTCGCGCTCACCCTTGCGGGCGCGCTTGCGTTCGCGCTTGTCCTGGTCTTCGCGTTCCTCGAGGTTCTCGAGCAGCGACCGCAACTCGGCGCGGAGGAAGTCCCTGGAGGCCAGGTCCTTCATACCCAGGCGCAGCGCGACGACCTCGCGGGCGAGGTATTCGGTGTCGGCCAGGTTGCGTTCGGCGCGCTGCCGGTCCTGCTCGAACTGCACCCGGTCGCGGTCGTCCTGCCGGTTCTGCGCGAGCAGGATCATCGGCGCCGCGTAGGACGCCTGCATCGACAGGACCAGGGTCAGTGCGATGAATCCGAGCGACACCGAGTCGAAGCGCCAGGCCGCGGGAGCCAGTGTGTTCCAGGCGATCCAGCCGACGGCGAAGAAGGTCAGGCCGAGCAGGAACCACGGGGTGCCCATGCCCCGGGCGATGGCCTCGGTGAACCGGCCGAACCGGTCGCTGCTCGGTCGGTTGCGGTCGCGGGTGCGCTTTCGGCCCAGGGCGGCCGTGCGCAGGCCCTTGGGCGAGTCGAGGCGGAGATCCGATCGGTTAGCTCGGGCCATTGCCGGTCCTCCGTCCGTGGTGCAGCGGGATGCTTCCCGTGGTCAGTTCGGTGCGGGCCGCGGCCCGGCGGCGCACGTCGTCGTTCCCGTCGTGACTTCGCCAGTCGTCGGGCAACAGATAGTCGAGGACATCGTCAATCGTCACCACCCCGACGAGTCGGTGGTTGTCGTCGACGACCGGCACGGAGACGAGGTCGTAGCTGGCGAGGATGCGGGTGACCTCCGCGGCCGAGGTGTCCGCGGTGACGGGGTCGAGACCCTGGTCGAGCAGCGTGCCCAGGCGTTCGTGGGGCGGGTAGCGCAGCATCCGCTGGAAGTGCACCATGCCCAGGAAGCGGCCGGTCGGCGGCTCGTAGGGTGGCAGGGTCACGCAGATCGCCGCGCCGAGGGCGGGGGCCAGGTCGTGGCGGCGGATCAGGGCGAGGCCCTCGGCGACCGTGGCGTCGGCGGAGACGATGATCGGCTCCGTCGTCATCAGGCCGCCGGCGGTGTCGGGGGCGTAGGTGAGCAGGAAGCGCACATCGTCGGCCTCCTCCGGCTCCATCAGGTCGAGCAGCTGCTCGCCGTGCTCCTCCGGCAGCTGCGCGATCAGGTCGGCGGCGTCGTCGGGCTGCATGTGATCGAGCACGTCGGCCGCGCGGGCGTCGCCGAGCCGGGTGAGGATTCCCACCTGCTCGCGCTCGGGCATCTCCTCGAGCACGTCGGCGAGGCGGCCGTCGGGCAGTTCCCCTGCCACCTCGTACATGCGCTCCTGCGGCAGGTCGAGCAGGGTGTTGGCGAGGTCGGCGGGCTTGAGGTCGGAGTAGGTGGCGATGAGCTGCTCGGCGGACTGGGCCTGGCCGACCGTGGCGTGCTCGCGCACCTCACCCCAGGCGGCGAACGCCGTGGCGCCCTTCGCGAACAGGGACAGGCTCGTCTTGGGCCGGCGCACGAAGAGCTGGCTGATCGCCCAGCCGCCCTGGGCGGACTCCTCGATCGAGACGTCCTCGACGGTGGCCTCGCCGGAGCCGTCGTTGAAGACCACGGTGCGGCCGAGCATCTCGGCGATCACCCGCACCTCGCCGCCGCGCTGCTCGAACCGGCGCACGTTGATCAGGCCGGTGGTGATGATCTGGCCGGAGCCGATGCTGGTCACCCGGCTTATCGACACGAACACGCGTCGTTTGCCCGGGATCTCCACGATCAGGCCGACCACGAGGGGCGGGTCGTTTTTTCGGTAGACCACCAACACGTCGCGAACCTTGCCGACGCGGTCGCCCGCGGGGTCGAAGACGGTACACCCGGCCAAACGGGCAACGAAGACTCTGGTGGCACTCACAGTACAAATCTAGGCCACCTTCAGGGGATAACGGTGCTGTGGGAGAATGGCGGCATGAGCAACCAGAGCCCCTTCGGCGCCCGAGGCCCCGCACTCTTCCCCGTTCTGCCCAAGGGCGAGGTGCTCGCGACGTACGAAACCTACTTCGAGGCGCAGGCCGCGGTGGACACGCTCGCGAAGGCGGACTTCCCGGTCAAGAAGCTTTCCATCGTCGGAAACGACCTGAAAAGCGTCGAGCGGGTGACCGGCAAGCTCACCTGGGGCCGGGTCGCGCTCGCCGGGGCGGCCTCCGGCGCCTGGCTCGGGGTCTTCTTCGGGCTGCTCTTCTTCATCTTCTCGCCCGCCGGTGCCGGCCTGCCGTTCGTGCTCGCCGCGGTGCTGATCGGCGCCGGATTCGGCATGCTGTTCGGGGTCGTCAGCTACGCGCTCAACCGCCGCCGCCGCGACTTCACCTCGACCATGCAGGTCATCGCGAGCAACTACCAGGTGATCGTGGATGCGGCGCTGGTCAACCGGGGACGCAACCTGCTCGCCGGGTATGCCGAGGCAGGCGCCGAGGCGCCGGCCGCGCCGCATCCGTCGGAGCCCCCGCGCAGCGCCGACCCGGTGACCCCGCCCGCGCCGCCGGCCCCCGAGATCTAACCGCCCCCGCCCTTCGGCAACTGTTGCCGGGGCGGACAGTTGTGGCCCGCACACCGGCAGCAGTTGTGCGCACCGGCAACATTTCTGACCGGGGCGGGGCGGTGAGGAGGGCGGTCCTCAGACGGTGAGGGCGGCGATCCAGGCCTCGACGTCGGCCGAGGTGCGCGGGATGCCCGCGGACAGGTTCTCGGGGCCGTCGACGGTGATCAGGATGTCGTCTTCGATCCGCACGCCGATGCCGCGGAACTCGGCCGGCACGGTGAGGTCGTCGGGCTGGAAGTACAGTCCCGGCTCGATCGTGAACACCATGCCGGGTTCGATGACGCCGTCCATGTACATGTCGCGGCGGGCCTGGGCGCAGTCGTGCACGTCGAGACCGAGGTGGTGGCTGGTGCCGTGGACCATGTAGCGGCGGTGGTGGCCGTTGTCGGGCAGCAGCGCCTCCTCGGCGGAGACAGGCAGCATGCCCCACTCCGCGGTGCGACGGGCGATCACGACCATGGCCGCGGCGTGCACGTCGCGGAACACCGCGCCGGGCCGGGCGACGGCGAACGCGGCATCCGCTGCCTCGCGCACGGCGTCGTAGACCATGCGCTGCACGGGCGTGAACGTGCCGTCGACCGGGAGGGTGCGGGTGATGTCGGCCGTGTAGTAGCTGTCGACCTCGACCCCGGCGTCGAGCAGGATCAGGTCACCCGGGGTGACCGGCCCGTCGTTGCGGGTCCAGTGCAGGATGCAGGCGTGGGCACCGGACGCCGCGATGGTGTCATAGCCGACCGCGTTGCCGTCGGAGCGGGCACGGGTGTTGAACACGCCCTCGACGAGGCGTTCGCCGCGGAGGTGGGAGCTGGACCGGGGAAGGTCGCGGATGACGTCGTCGAAGCCGTGCGCGGTGGCCGCCACGGCGAGGCGCATCTGGGCGATCTCGTAGGAATCCTTGACCAGGCGCAACTCGGAGAGGTCCCGGGCGAAGTGGTCGTCCGGTTCGTGCTCGGCGTTGATCTCCAGGCTGAACGGGGAGTCTGACGCGTTGGTGGTGAGCACCTTCTCGGCGGCGAAACGCAGCCGGGATTCGTCGACCTCGTCGGTGAAGAACGGGTCCGCCTCGCGCACGACGACGGTCTCGCTGTCCACGGCCTCGAGCACGGCGGACAGGCCGGCGATGCCGCGCACCCGCAGGGCGAGGTCGGCGGCGACCTGGGCGATCGACGGGCGCGGGCCGATCCAGAACTCGCCGATGTCGGGGTTGGCGTAGAACTCGTCGGAGTCGCGCCCGGCGCGCTCCCGGAAGTAGAGCGTGGCGTCGTGGCCTGCCTCGGTCGGTTCGAAGACCAGCACGGCGCCCGGCTCGGAGTCGCTGCCCCAGCCGGTGAGGTGCGCGAAGGCGGAATGCGCGCGGAACGCGTAGTCGGTGTCGTTGGAGCGCTGCTTGAGCCGGCCGGCCGGGATGATCAGCCGGGTTCCCGGGTACATCGCGGAGAGCCTGGCCCGGCGGGCGGCCGCGAACGGGGCCTGCTCCCGGGCGGGCGGCAGTTCGGCGGTGCGCTCGGCCCAGGAACTGGAGATATAGGCCTTGAAACCGGCCGACCCGGGCGTCGTGGACCGGTTCTCGTTCGATCGGGGGGCAGGGGTGATCGCGGATTCGTTGGGGTTGGCCATGCGCCCATTGTCCCATTCCCGGCCGGGCGCGCGCTGTGGGCTGTCCGGGGGGAGGTCAGCGGGGCGAAAGGGTCGCGACGATCGGGCGGTGATCGCTGCCCGCGGCATCCTCTGACTCGATCACGCTCATGCTGTCGGTCTGCCAGTTCGGCGTCGAGAGCACATGGTCGATCGGGCTGCCGAGCAGGGGAGGAACGAACGTCGGCCAGGTGCCCACCGCCCCGGACCCGGCGGCCAGCGCCGCGTCCCGGCAGTCACCGAGCACGGCCGAGCCGGAAGATTCCCGTCCGGACATATGGTCGACCGTGGAGTTGAAGTCCCCGGCCATGATCACATTCTCAGCCGTGCACTGGCGGGCCAGCCAGTCGAGGTCCGAGCGCCAGTTCGACATCTCCCAGTTGATCGGGGCGACGGCGTGCACCGCGATGATGGTGGGCCTGGAGGCATCGACGGGCCGGGCGACGACGGTCGGAAGCACATTGGTGTTGCCGGGAGGGCCGGAACCCGCGGCGCTGCTCACGGTGTAATCACCGAGGTCGGGGCTGATCAGCAGGGTGGTCGACCGTGCCTTGGAGACCAGGTCGAACGCGATGGTGTGCACCCACATCGGCCGTCCGGCCTCCCGCATCGCCTCGGCGACCTTCACTCCGGTGGCCTCGGTCGTCTCCGGGAGGGTGACGATGTCGGCGCCGCGGTCGATCGCGAGCCGGGCGATCGCCGCCGCCCCCGGTTCGTCACCGAGGGTGTTCCAGCTGAGCACGGTGACGTCGCCGGTGGTGCCGGCGGATGCCGGGGGCCGCTCGGCCGCCGACGCCGGCTGCACGCCGATCCCCCTGGCGGCAAGCACGGCGGCGTTGCCGACCCCGAAGAGGAGCAGCAGCACGGCGAGGGACCCGGCCAGGCGTCGCAGCGGCCGGATCGCGGCGAGCAGGGCCAGCACGACCATTCCGGCAGCGGCGACGGCCACGCCCAGTCCGCGCAGGGACACGGCGTGGGCGAAGACCCAGCTGTTCTGCAGGCCGAACGACTGCGGCCAGCCGACGGCGAACAACGCGAGGGCGGAGCCGCCGAGGACGAGGGCGGTGAGGATTCTGGGCAGCATGGAGTGACCATGGTAGGCGACCCGGCTGGGCGACGCCTCTGCCCGGCCCAACTAGCATGGGGGAATGGCAGGCGAACGGCGATTCAGGGGTCCCATCGACCTGCACACCCACTCGAGCGTGTCCGACGGCACCGAGACCCCGGCCCAACTCGTGCGGGCCGCGGCCGATGCGGGGATCGGCACGATGGCCCTGACCGATCACGACTCGACCGCGGGCTGGTTCGAGGCGGCGGCGACGGCGCGCACGATGGGGATAAACCTCATTCCGGGAATGGAATTCAGCACCAGGGTTTCCTTCGCCAGCGTGCACCTGCTCGCCTACCTGTTCGACCCGTCCGACGCCGGCATCGTCGCCGAGACCTCCCGGGTGCGACAGGCCCGCCTCGTGCGCGCCGAACAGATGGTGGAGAGGATCGGGGCAGACTACGCGCTGACCTGGGAGGACGTGCTCGCCCAGACCACCCCGGATGCGACCGTCGGCCGTCCGCACATCGCCGACGCCCTGGTGGCGCGCGGCCTCGCGCTCACCCGGAGCGAGGCGTTCGCCGGGATCCTGCACTGGGATGCGGGTTACTACCAGCCGCACTACGCTCCGGACCCGCTGCGCGCGATCGAGCTGGTGCGCGCGGCCGGGGGAGTGCCGGTCATCGCACATCCGGCGACCCGGGGCGTCCAGGACGTGATCCCGGAGGCCCGGCTGAAACGACTCGTCGAGGCCGGACTGTTCGGGCTGGAGCTGGAGCACCGGGAGAACAAACCGGCCGCGAAGGCCCGGCTCTACGAGCTCGCCGCGAAGTACGGTTTGTTCGTCACGGGTTCGAGCGACTACCACGGCGCGGGCAAGCCCAACCGGCTGGGGGAGAACACGACGGCGCCGGAGGTGCTGGAGGCGTTGATCGCCCAGGGCACCGGCTCGGAGCCGGTCTTCGGTTAGCCCGCCGGGGTCGAACTCGTCCACGGGGGACGGGCTCGACCACCGGGGGTTCAGCTGGCGGTGCCGGACTGCGGTGCGCTGCGGCGGGTGCGGCTGCGACGCCGCGGGGCGCTGTTGCCGTCGTGGTGCTCGGCGCCGCCGCCGTCGTGGGTGCCGGCCGCGGGGGTGGCGGCCGGGGCATCCGGGTTCGTGGACTGGCCGACCCGGGTGCGATTGCGTCCGCGACCGGCGCGGTCGCCGCCCTGGTCACCCGCACCGGAGCTCGCACCGGCGCTCGCGCCGGCACTCGCACCGGCACTGACGCCGGCGCCGACGGATGCCGGGCGACCCGAGCCGGAGCGGCCGGAATCGGAGCGGCCGGCGCCCGAACGTCCGGAGTCGGAGCGACCGGAGCCCGAACGGCCCGAGTCCGACCGGCCGGAGCCGGAGCGACCCGAGTCGGAACGGCCGGCACCGGCCGGCGCCTCGCGGACCGGCGACGCGCGGAGGCGACCCTTCGACCCGGTCGGGATGTTCAGGTCGGTGAAGAGGTGCGGCGACGAGGAATACGTCTCCATCGGCACGGGCGTGCCGAAGTCGAGCGCGTTGTTGATCAGCGTCCACTTGTGCATGTCGTCCCAGTCGACGAAGGTGACGGCGATGCCGGTCTTGCCCGCGCGCCCGGTGCGGCCGACGCGGTGCAGGTACGCCTTCTCGTCCTCGGGGATGGTGTGGTTGATCACGTGGGTGACGTCCTCGACGTCGATGCCGCGAGCGGCGACATCCGTGGCGATCAGGATGTCCTTCTTGCCGGCCTTGAACGCGGCCATCGCGCGTTCGCGCTGTTCCTGGTTGAGGTCGCCGTGCACGGCGGTGGCGTTGAAGCCGCGGTCGCCGAGTTCCTCGACGAGTTTTGCGGCGGCGCGCTTGGTGCGGGTGAAGATCACGGTCTTGCCGCGGCCCTCGGCCATCAGGATCCGGCCGATCACCTCGTCCTTGTCCATGTTGTGCGCGCGGTAGACGAGGTGCTCGATGTTGGCCTGCATCAGGCCCTCGTCGGGGTCGCTCGCCCGGATGTGGATCGGCCGGTTCATGAACCGGCGGGCGAGGGCCACGATCGGGCCGGGCATCGTCGCCGAGAACAGCATCGTGTGGCGGGTCGAGGGGGTCTGCGAGAACAGCTTCTCGATGTCGGCGAGGAAGCCGAGGTCGAGCATCTTGTCGGCCTCGTCGAGCACCATCTCGCTCACGTTGGCGAGGCTGAGCAGGCGTTGGCTGGCAAGGTCGAGTAGACGGCCGGGGGTGCCGACCACGATCTGGGCGCCGGCCTTGAGCTGTTCGATCTGGCCCTCGTAGGCCTTGCCGCCGTAAATGGAGACGATCTTCGTGTCGCGGTTGCGGGCGGCGAGTTCGAGGTCTTCGCTGACCTGCACGCACAGCTCGCGGGTCGGCACGACGACGAGCGCCTGCACTCCCGGTGCGGGGTTGAGGCCGAGGCGCTGGATCAGTGGGAGGCCGAAGCCGAAGGTCTTCCCGGTTCCCGTCTTGGCCTGGCCGATGATGTCCTGGCCGCTAAGGGCGAGGGGGATGGTCTGGACCTGGATGGGGAAGGGCTCGAGGATGCCTTTATCGGCGAGGGCCTGGACCATGTCCTGGTCAATATTAAGTTCGGAGAAAGTCACGAATGTTTGCCTGTCATTAGCTGGATGCGTCGAATGCGCCCGTTTTCTGCCTCGGGCACCGGCCACCGATCCATGCCGATGGCGTGGTCCAACCTTACCGGGCGGCCCCTGTGAACTCGATGAGGCGCTCCGCGGGGACCCGCACTGTCCTATGCTGGGCGTGTGATCTCGTGGCTCGATCGGCGCGCGAAGCGTGTGGAGATCCCTCGTCCGTCGACCAGGGGAGCACGTCTGTCGACCACCAAGGTGGACATCGCCGACCTGACCCCCGAGTTGCTGCCCTACCTCGGCCAGGCGGCATATTTCGAACTGGGAATGTTCGAGAACCTCGCCCAGGCGATCAGGCTCGCCCCCGACCTTGATTCCAAGGAGGGGCTGAGCGCGGCCGCAGGCCGGGCGCTCGCCAAGCACCAGGGTCTCGTCGCCGAGATCCGGCGGCGCGGCGGGGAACCCGCCGAGGTGATGGCGCCGTTCGCGCCCGCCCTCGACGACTTCCGGGCGAAGACCATGGGGGCAGACTGGCACGAGCTGCTGCTCAGCTGTTACCTTGCCGGCGGCCTGCTCGACGACTTCTTCATCCGGCTGTCCGACGGATTGCCCGGCGACGTCGGCCCGCGGGTCGCCCATCTGCTCGGCCAGGGCGCGGGCACCGACGTGCTCGTGAAGCACTTGAAAACCGCCATCGACGGCAGCCCCGGACTCGGCTCGCACCTGGCACTGTGGGGGCGCCGCCTGGTCGGCGACACCCTGCTCGTGGCGCGGTCTGCCATCCCGGCCGCCGTGCCGGCGGACGGTGCGTCGGTGCCCGCTCACGGCCCGGCACCCGCTCACGGCCCGGCATCCGCTCACGGTGAGGCGCAGATCGAACCTGTCTTCACCGAACTCATCGCGGCGCACACGCGCCGGATGGACGGGCTCGGCCTCACCGCCTGACCGGCGACACCGAGCGGTCGCCCTACAGGGTCAGGCGTGCCAGACAGGGTCAGGCGTGCCCGAACAGGGTCAGACGTGCCCGGGGTGCCCGGTCTTCATCAGCGTGTGCAGCATCCGCCGGTCGCCCTGCGAGCGCGAGCGGCCCAGCTGGAGGTCGGCGGCAACGGATGCGAGCGCGGCGAGGCCGAGGGACACCCACCAGATCCAGCCGCCGTCCCACGCCCAGCCGAGCCAGGTCAGCGCCACCCAGGCGACCGACGCGACGGCCGTGCCGACGGCCGGCACCAGCACGGAACCGTGACTGTGCCGCCCGGGCAGCAGGTATCGGGCCGCGAGCCCGAGCAGCGCGCCGCCCAGGGCGACGAAGAGGAGCTCCATGGCTGGTTAGGCCACGAAACCGACGCGGCGGGAGGTCTCGGCGCCCAGCTCGACATACGCCAGCCCGATCGTGGGGACGATGTAGACCCGGCCCTTGCTGTCGGAGAGCTTGAGGTAACCGGTCTGCCCGGCGAGGGCGGCAGCGACCGTTTCCTCGATCTCGTTCGCGGGCTGCGAGGTCTCGAAGCCAATCTCCCGGGGAGAGTTGAAGATGCCAATGCGGATATCCACCAGATGCGCCTTTCGTTGCCTAAGCGCCCAGATTACGACAGAACGACCCACCCTCCCGACATCGTTCACTGTCGGCGCAACCGGCTAGCTTTGAAAACGTGACAACCCTGGGATTCGCGCAGCGCACCGACACCGATTCCGCCGCCGATGGAGCCGCGAACCCGGCCGGGTCCGGCCCGTTCAGCCGGGAATCCGGGCCGAACCCGGTCGGCCTCGACGAGGCGCAGCGCGCCGTGGTCTCCCTCGCCGACGGCGTCTCGGCGGCCGTGATCGGCGCGCCGGGC
The DNA here is from genome assembly GCF_004402705.1 of Cryobacterium mannosilyticum. Classification (NCBI taxonomy): domain Bacteria; kingdom Bacillati; phylum Actinomycetota; class Actinomycetes; order Micrococcales; family Microbacteriaceae; genus Cryobacterium; species Cryobacterium mannosilyticum. The sequence goes on from NZ_SOFM01000045.1 coordinate 103,951, forward strand.
ACCGGCAAGACCACGGCCCTGGTCGAACTCGTCGCCGACCGGGTGCTGCAGCGCGGCTACTCGCCGAGCGAGGTGCTCGTGCTGGTGCCCACCCGCACCGGGGCCACCGCCCTGCGTGACCGCCTCGCCCTGCGGCTGGGGGTGCCCACCAACGGCCCTCTCGCCCGCACCGCCAACTCGGTGGCGTTCCAGATCGTGCGGGACGCCGTGGCCCGCGCCGGCGGCCCCGCCCCGACCCTGCTCACCGGTGGCGAGCAGGACCAGATCATCGCCGAGCTCCTCGAGGGTCACCGGCTGGACCGGTCCGGCCCCGACTGGCCGGCCACCCTGGGCGCCGACGTGCGCGCCCTGCGCGGTTTCCGCACGGAGCTGCGCGACCTGATGATGCGCGCCGTCGAATACGGCGTGACCGCGGACGCCCTGGCCGGGCTCGGCCGCAGCAACGACCGGCCGGAGTGGATGGCCGCCGCCGAGTTCATCCGCGGCTACGAAGATGTGAAGGACCAGTCCAGGCCCGGCCAGTACGACTCGACCGAGCTGGCGCAGTTCGCCGCCGCCGTGGTGGCGGAGGCCCCGGCCGGACCGGCCGGGGCCGCCGCGATCGGCGCGCTCGCCGGGCTGCGCCTGATCGTGCTCGACGACGCCCAGGAGCTCACCCAGGGCGTCCTGACCCTGATCCGCCAGTTCGCGGCCCGCGGGGTGGCCATCGTCGCCGCCGGCGACCCCGACATCAGCACCGGGTCCTTCCACGGCGCCCACCCGGATGCCCTCGGCCGGCTCTCGACCTACCTGGGCGGCATCCCGGTGACCACCCTGGTCCTCGGCACGGTCTACCGGCACGGCGACGCCATCCGCCAGGTGGTGCGCGGGATCAGCCACCGGATCGGCGCCGCGGCCGCCGGCATCCAGCGCGCAGCGGCCGTACCGGGCGTCGCGGCGGCAGGGGAGGAGCCCGACGCGCCCGCCGTGCAGGCGATCCTCGCGACCAGCCCGGCCGATCAGCTCGCGGTCGTCGCCCGCCGCCTCCGCGAAAGGCACCTGCTCGGCGGCATCCCGTGGGGCCGGATGGCGGTCATCGCTCGCAGCGGCTCCCTGGTGCCGTCGCTGTCCCGCGGCCTCGCCGCGCTCGAGGTGCCGACCCAGGTGTCGAGCGCGCAGACCGCGCTGCGCGACGAATACGCGGTGCGTGCGTTCATCCTCGCCCTCGAGATCACCCTGGGACGCAAGACCCTCGACGCCACGACGGCAGTCGACCTGCTCCGCGGCCCGCTCGGCGGCCTCGACCCGATCACGCTGCGCCGTCTCAAAGCGGCACTGCGCCAACAGGACCTGCGCCAACAGGACCTGCGCCAACAGGAACTCAGCCAACAGGAACTCAGCCAACAGGAACTCAGCCAACAGGAACGCAGCCAACAGGAACGCAGCCGGGACGACCTGCCCGCCGGCGGCCCGCGCAGCGCGGACGAACTGCTCGTCGACGCCCTGGCCGACCCCGGGCTGCTGGGCGGAATCGACAACCGCACCGCCCGCCGGGCGGCGAGCTGCGGCGAAAGCCTGCGCGCGGCGGCCGTCGAATACGACGCCGGCGCCACGATCGAGGAACTCCTCTGGGGACTCTGGCAGCGCAGCGGCCTGGCCAGAGAATGGCACGACCAGGCCGCCGGCACCGGCATCGTGGCCGACGAGGCCAACCACAACCTCGACGCCGTGGTCGCGCTGTTCTCCGCCGCCCAGCGCTACGTGGAGCGCACCCCGGCCGCCCCGCCGGTCTTATTCCTCGAACACCTCGTCGACACCGACGTGCCCGAGGACACCCTGGCTCCGCGCGCGCTCGGCGACGCGGTCGTCGTCTCCACCCCGAGCGGCCTGATCGGCCGCGACTTCGACCTCGTCGTCATCGCCGGGGTGCAGGCGAACGTCTGGCCCGACCTGCGCATCCGCGGCTCGCTGCTGGGCGCCGGCGACCTGGCGGCGCTCGCCGCCGGCCTCGTGCCTCAGCCGGGCGGGGAGCGCACCGCCGTGTTGCACGACGAACTGCGGATGTTCGCCCAGTCCGCCAGCCGCGCCCGCACCGAGCTGCTCGTCACCGCCGTCGACAACGAGGACAACGAGCCGTCGGTGTTCCTGCGGCTGCTGCCGGACGCCGTTTCGACCGGCGACCTCGACTCCGGCGACGCCGGCCGCTACCCGTTGTCGCTGCGCGGCCTGGTCGGCCGGCTCCGCCGCGACCTCACCCGGTTCGGCGGCGTTTCCGGGCCGGGCGACGAAGCCACGGACCGGGCAACGGAGGCCGCGGCCACCCTCGCCCGGCTCGCCCGGGAGGGGGTGGCCGGTGCGGCCCCCGGCGAGTGGTACGGCCTCACCGATCCGAGCACCGTGCGCCCGCTCAACGACCCGGAGGCCGGCGACGGGCCGGTACGGGTCTCGCCGTCCCGGATGGCCGCGTTCGAAACCTGTCCGCTGCACTGGGTGATCGGGCAGGTCGGCGGCGGCACGTCGAACACCGCCGCCAACCTCGGAACGATCATCCACAAGGTGCTGGAGGAATCCACCGACCGGAGCCCCGACGCCCTCTGGCAGGCCGTCGACGCCCGCTGGAACGAACTGCACTTCGACGCCGACTGGCAGTCACGGCTGCAGAAGGTCGAGGCGCGGGTGCTCACCGACCGGCTCGCCTCGTACCTGCTCGACTTCGAGCACACCGGCGGTGCCCTGCTCAGCGCCGAGGGCACCTTCGCGCTCGACGTGGACGGCGCGGTGCTCTCCGGCACGGTCGACCGGGTGGAACGGCTCCGCGACGGGCGGGCCGTGATCGTCGACCTGAAGACCGGCCGCGGCGACCCCATCAGCGACGCCGGCGTGGCGGAGCATCCGCAGCTCGGCGCCTACCAGCTGGCCTTCACCGAGGGCGCCATCGACGGCATCCCGCCCGGCACTCCGCTGGCCGGCGCGCGCCTGGTGATCGTCTCCTCCGGCACGGTCAAGCAGAACTACCGCAACCCGACCCAGCCGGCCTTCACCCCCGACGAGCTGGGCGCCTTCCGCCGCCGGGTCGGTGAGGACGCCGCCGGGATGGGCGCGGCCACCTTCGTCGCCGAAATCAGTTCCCACTGCCTCGACCCGCGCTCGCACGGGTCCTGCCGAATCCACGTCATCAAGCAGGTCAGCTCATGAACGCACCCCTTTCCACCGCGCGGAACCCCGCCGACTGGAGCCCCGCCGCCACAGCCCCGGTCACCCGGATCTCGGCCGTCCAGATCGCCGAAGCGCTGGAGATGTTCCCGCCGACCGTCGAGCAGCAGGCCGTGATCGAGGCCCCGCTCGCCCCCACCCTCGTCGTGGCGGGCGCGGGCAGCGGCAAGACCGAGACGATGGCGAACCGGGTGCTCTGGCTGCTCGCCAACGGGCACGCCAGGCCCGACCAGATCCTCGGCCTCACCTTCACCCGCAAGGCGGCCGGCGAACTGGCCGAACGCATCGGCAAGCGGATCGACCAGCTCGACGCGAAGGGCCTGCTGCCGCGGGGCGGACCGGCCCGGCCCGACGGGCCGCCCGCTGACTCGCCGCCGACTGACTCGCCGCCGACTGACTCGCCGCCGACAGACTCGCCGCCGACAGACTCCACCGACCTGTTCAACAGCCCCACCGTCTCCACCTACAACTCGTTCGCCAGCCGCCTGTTCACCGACAATGCCCTGCTCCTCGGCCGGGAACCCGAATCGGTGCTGCTCAGCGAGACCAGCGCGTGGCTGCTCGCCCGGCGGGTCGTGGTCGAACACGGCGACCACCGGCTCGTCCCGTTCGGCAAGAGCGTCGACGCGGTGACGGATGCCGTGCTCGCGTTCAGCCGGGCCCTCGCCGAAAACCCGCCCCCGGTCATCCCGGGCCGGCCGGCCGCCGGCCACGACCTCGCCGGACTGGCCGACGGTTTCGCCTACCTGCGCGACCTGCCCTTCGGCAACCCGCGCAAGAAGATCCCCTACGCCTCGGTCGACGAGTCGCTGGCCACCGTCGGGCCGCTGCCGGTGCTGTTCGAACTGGCCGAACGGTACCGCAGCGAAAAACGCCGGCTCGGACTGATCGAGTTCTCCGACCAGGTGGCGCTCGCGCTGCAGGTCTGCCAGAAGGTGGAGAAGGTCGTCACCCGCTACCGCGACCAGTACCGGGTGGTGCTGCTCGACGAATACCAGGACACCTCCGTGCTGCAGACCGAGCTGCTGCACACCCTGTTCGCGCGTCATCCGGTGATGGCCGTCGGCGACCCGCACCAGTCCATCTACGGCTGGCGCGGGGCCAGTTCGGCCAACCTGCTCGGCTTCTCGCAGAGCTTCGCGGGCCTCTCCAACGCCGAGGCCCCGACGATGTCGCTCTCCTACACCTGGCGCAACCCGGTGACGGTGCTGGGCGCGGCCAACGCGCTCGTGGCGCCGCTGAGCGACGCGCTGCGAGCCCGGCCCGACGGCATCCAGGTGGACACGCTCAAGGTGCCGGCCGGCAAGGAGACCGGCACGGTCGAGGCCGGGATGAGCGAGACCATCGCCGAGGAGGCCCGCACCGTCGCCCGCTGGTTCGCCCAACGGCTCACCCCGGGCGGGGACCACTCCGGGGCCATGCTGTTCCGGGCCCGCCGGGAGATGGAGTTCTTCGCGGAGGTGCTGCGGGAGAACGGGGTGCGCGCGCACGTGCTCGGCCTCGGCGGGCTGCTGTCCACGCCCGAGGTCACCGATGTCGTCAGCGTGCTGCGCGTCGTGGCCGACCCGGCGTCCGGCAGCGAACTCGTGCGGCTGCTCAGCGGCGGCCGCTACCGGGTGGGCCCGCGCGACCTGCAGCAGCTCGCCGCGGTGGCGCGCTGGCTGGCCGCCCACGACTGGGCCCAGCAGGCGGTCACCGACGAGCTCAAGGCCAGGATGCGGGCATCCGTCGCCGTCGACGAGGGTGCCTCCCTCGTCGACGCCCTCGACTTCGTGGCGGCGGCGCCCGACCGGCACGGGCAGCTCGCGGGTTTCAGCGAGCCGGGCCTGGCCCGGCTGCGCGCCGCCGGCCGCCAGCTCGCCTGGCTCCGCTCCCGGGCCGGCCTGCCCCTGCTCGACTTCGTGCGGCTGATCGAACAGGAGACCCTGCTCGACGTCGAACTGGTCGCCAACGAGGCGAACGGCCTGGGCCTGGCCAACCTGTACGCCTTCCATGACACCGTGTCCGCGTTCCTCGCCAGCGACGAGATCGGCAGCCTGGCCGGCTTCCTGCGCTGGCTGGCGCGCGCGGAACGTGCCGACGACCTGGGCCCCCGGGTCGAGCCGTCGGAGAAGGGAACCGTGCAACTGCTCACCGTGCACGGCGCCAAGGGACTCGAATGGGACTACGTCGCCATCCCCAACCTCACCGAGAAGAGCCTGCCGGCCCAGACCCGGGAGGGCGCAGGCTGGCTGCGCTTCGGCGAACTGCCCTACCCGTTCCGCGGCGACCGCGCAGAACTCCCCGAGCTGCACTGGCACGGGCACGAGACCCAGCTGTCGTTCGACCTGGAATTCACGGCCTACAAGGAGCAGCTCGCCGCCCGCCACGACGATGAGGAACGCCGGCTGATCTACGTCGCGACCACCCGGGCCCAGCGCGAGCTGCTGCTCACCGGGTCGTTCTGGGGCAGCGGCAGCACCATGCGCAAGCCGAGTCGCTACCTGCTGGAGCTCGCCGCCGCAGGCCTGATCGGCCCGGTCCCGCTGGTCAGCGACGCGTCGGAGAAGCCCGACGCCGGCCTCGACCAGGCGGAACGGTGGCCGTTCGATCCACTCGGCACCAGGCGCGCCGTCGTCGAGGCTGCGGCCGCCCGGGTCGACCGGGCCGCGGAGGCAGCCGAGGCGGGCACCGACCTGGCGACCCGCTGGTCGCACCCCGTGACCCTGCTGCTCGAGGAACGGGCGCAGCGCCTGGCCGGCTCCGGCCTGATGCCGCTGCCCACCCGCATCTCGGCCTCACGGTTCAAGGACTTCGTCGACGACCCGGCCGGCACCCTGGCCCGCCTGCGCCGCCCGATGCCCGAGCGCCCGTACCGGGCCACCCGGCTGGGCACCCTGTTCCACTCCTGGGTGGAGCGCCGCGCCGGCGGCGCCAGCGCCGGGGACGTCATCGACGCGGACCTGGGTGAGCTCGACCTCGGCGACCTGGACCCCGACGCGTTCGACCTGGACCTCGACCAGGACCAGCCGCTCGAACAGGCGCAACTCGAACGGCTGCAGCGCACCTTCGAACGCTCCCCGTGGGGCAGCCTCGCGCCCGAGGAGGTGGAGATCGAGATCCACCACGTGCTCGCCGGGCAGGTCTTCGTCTGCAAGCTCGACGCCGTGTACCGCACCGACACGGGCTACCAGGTCGTGGACTGGAAAACCGGCCGGGCGCCGAAGAATGCGGCGGACCTGGAGCTCAAGCAGACCCAGCTTGCGCTCTACCGCCTGGCCTACGCGCGCTGGAAGGGCATCGACCCGGCCATCGTCGACGCCGTGTTCTACTTCGTCGCCGACGACACGGTCGTCGCCCCCGACCGGCTCTACTCGGAGGAGGACCTGGTCGCGGCCTGGTCGTCGGTCGCCGGCCCGGCGTCGATCTGAACCGTGCCGATCGGCCCGGTCGCGTCGTCCGCGAACGGGCCGGCCGTGGTGTCCGCCGCGGCCCCGCCGGCGGAGTCGGCCGAGCCGGCAGAGTCATCGTCGAACTCGCTCGGCCCGAACTCGGAGAGGTTGTAGGCATCCGTGTGCATCGACGAGCCCAGGTCGCGGCGGGGAATGCCGCGCGGCGTGGCGGCGAGCATGTTCTCCACGTCGGTGACGTCGAGGATGGGCCCGGTCTTCGGCGACAACGGATGCATGGTGTTCGTGTGCACGCTGTCGACCAGGCCGTCGAGCATGGCCACGGCGTCGTCGACGATCGACTGGTTGCGGGTGTCGGTGCCGTGCAGCAGCCAGCGGGCCAGCTCCAGTTCGGCGTAGAGCATGGCGCGCTGGGTGATCCGGGGGTCGTTGCCCTGGCGAGCGGCGGCGTACGACGCGACGGCCGTCTCGCCGGCCGCGCCACGCGACGCCAGCAGCCAGTTCAGGTCGCGGGCCGGGTCGCCCACGCTGAGCGCCGACCAGCCGAGCACGCCGGAGACGGCATCGTCGCTGATCAGGAACGACTCGGCCGACATCGACCCGTGCACGACGCAGGGGGCGAACTGCCAGAGCGAGTCGTCGTCGGTGGCCAGCTCCCACCGGCGGAGCAGCGCCGCGGGAAGGTAGCCTGTCGCCGCGGCGCGGTCGATCAGCTCGATCGTGGACGTGCGGCACTCCTCCGCGCTCTGCTGGGGGAGACCGGCGGTGCCGACGAACGCCGTCGGCAGGCCGTGGATCGCGGCGATGGCACGCCCGATCGAACCGGACACCCCCGCGTGGCCGGTCAGGGCATCCGCGTCGAAGGAATCGCCGGGCAGCAGCTCATAGACGACCGCGCGGGTGCCGCTGAGCGGAGCCTGGCCGACGAACTCGGGCACGTCGAACGGCAGCCGGCTTCGGGTGCCGGTCGTCAGCGCGCGCAGCGCCACGAGATCGGCGGATTGCTCGGTCTCGGCGGCCTGGCTGGCCGGCACGCGGATGATCAGCGTGCGGCCATCGCTGTCGATGAGCAGGGCAGAGTCGAAGGCGCCGTGGGCGCCTGGGGTGCGCGCGCTGGACCCGTGCAGCCGAGCCTGGACCACGTCGAGGCCCGGGACAGCGGAGGTGGCCAGCGCGGCTAGAGTGAGGTGGGATCTGGCCATGCCTACTAGGTTAGGTCGACTTCCCCCCGGCGCGGTTGTCCGCCACGCCCCACACCTACTCGGCTGTCACGCCAGAGCCCGAAGGGGTCACCATGTCGTTCTCGTTCACGGCCCGGTTGCCGCTGTCCCGTCACGCGGTCGACCGCGACCATGAGACCCGGTCACGGCCGGGCCTGTTCGACGAGTTGTGGGCGGATGCCGGCACCCGCGTGCTGGTGCTCTGGCGCGGCTCCGTGCTGTTGGCGCCCGCCGCCGGCAGCGCTGACGCCCCGCGGATCCTCCTGCTCGAGCCGCAGACGGTGCCGGAGTCGACCGTTCAGGTCTACCTCGGCCGGTCGCTGGCCGAGGACGCCGCCGAACCGGTGGGCACCCGGCTGGTGGCCGCCGTGCTCGGCGACGAGGCCGCGCACGCGCTCGAACCGCGCCCGGAGGCGTGGGCGTCGCTGCGCACCCTGGCCACCGAGCTGTCCGACCGTGACGCCGGCCTCTTCACCGAGGCCCTCGGCCTGGCCAACTGGCATGTCTCGCACCCGCACTGCCCGCGCTGCGGCGCCGCGACCACGGTCGAGTCCGCCGGCTGGAGCCGGCTCTGCCCCGTGGACGGCGGCCAGGTCTTCCCGCGCACCGACCCCGCGGTGATCGTGCTGATCACCGACGCCGACGACCGCATCCTGCTCGGCTCGAACGCGCTCTGGGAGAACAACCGGTATTCGCTGCTGGCCGGCTTCGTCGAACCGGGCGAGTCGCTCGAAGCCGCGGTGATCCGGGAGATGTTCGAGGAATCCGGGCTCCGGGTCACCGACCCGGTCTACCTTGGTTCCCAGCCCTGGCCGTTCCCGGCCTCGATCATGTTCGGCTTCACCGCCAGGCTCGCCGACGGGCAGTCGCCGGGCGGGCTGCTGCCCGACGGGGAGGAGATCCTCGACCTGCGCTGGTTCAGCCGCGACGAACTCCGCGCGTCGGGGGCGAGCATCATCCTGCCGGGACGCTCGTCGATCGCCCGGGCGATCATCGAAGCCTGGCTGGGCGAACCGATCGACTTCGGACCGGACCAGGTGCACGGATGGCGCTGACCGGCGACGAGCTCCTGGCCGGCCTCGACGACCAGCAGAGGGTCGCCGCCGAGGCCCTCGTCGGGCCCGTCTGCATGCTTGCCGGCGCGGGCACCGGGAAGACCCGGGCGATCACCCACCGGATCGCCTACGGCGTGCTGACCGGCGCCTACGCGCCCGACCGGGTGATGGCCCTCACCTTCACCGCCCGCGCCGCCGCGGAACTGCGCGGCCGGTTGCGCCAGCTCGGCGCCGGCGGGGTCGCCGCGCGCACCTTCCACGCCGCAGCACTGTCCCAGCTCAACTACTTCTGGCCGCACGTCGTCGGCGGTCAGGCGCCCCGCATCCTCGACGGCAAGGGCCGGCTGCTCGGGCACGCCGCGGAAACCCTGAAGCTGAAACTGGACACGGCCACCCTGCGCGACCTCGCCGCCGAGATCGAGTGGCGCAAGACCAGCGGGCTGAGCATCGAGCAGTATGGCGCGGGCATCGCCAGGCGCAGCCTGCCCGGGCGCCTCGACGTCGACCAGGTGATGGCCATGCAGGAGAGCTACGAGCGGCTCAAGGACGAGCGCAAGCAGATCGACTTCGAGGACGTGCTGCTCGCCATGGCCGGCATGATCGAGGCGGAACCGTCGGTCGCCCTGCAGGTGCGGGAGCAGTACCGGTTCTTCATCGTCGACGAATACCAGGACGTGTCGCCCCTGCAGCACGACCTGCTCACCCTCTGGCTGGGCGAACGCCGAGACCTCTGCGTCGTCGGCGACGCCAGCCAGACCATCTACTCCTTCGCCGGGGCCCGCAGCGACTACCTGCTCAACTTCCCGAAGCGGTGGGAGGATGCGACGGTCGTGCGGCTCGAGCAGAACTACCGGTCGACGGCCTCGATCGTGGCCGCAGCGAACCAGCTGATGCGCGGCCGGGCGGGCGCCCTCACCCTGCACGCCCACGCCAGCGAGGAGGGTGTCGTGCCGATCGTGCGCGAGTACCCGAACGACATGGCGGAGGCCAGGGGAGTGGCGCAGAGCATCCTCGACCTGATCGAGGGCGGAACCCGCCCGGAGAACATCGCCGTGCTCTACCGGATGAACGTGCAGGCGGCGGCGCTGGAGACCGCGCTCGGCGACATCGGCGTGAACTACCAGATCCGCGGGTCGAAACGGTTCTTCGACCTCGCCGAGGTGAAGCAGGCGGTGATGCAGCTGCGCGCGGCATCCGTGTCGATCATCGGCGAACCCCTGTTCAAGTCGGTCAGCGATGTGCTGCGCTCCCTCGGCTGGAGCCAGAGGGCACCCGACGCCGCGGGGGCGGTGCGCGACCGGTGGGAGTCCCTGAACGCGATCATGGGCCTTGTCGACCAGGCCGCCCCCGGCACGACATTCCGCCAGTTCACGGACGAGCTGATGGAACGCCAGGCCGGGCAGCATGAGCCCACGGTGTCGGCCGTGACCCTGGCCACCCTGCACTCGGCCAAGGGCCTCGAATGGGACGCCGTGTTCCTGGTCGGCCTGTCCGAGGGGCTGGTGCCGATCAGCTACGCCGCCGGCTTCGACCAGATCGACGAGGAACGGAGGCTGTTGTACGTGGGCATCACCCGGGCACGTCGGCGGCTCGGCTTGAGCTGGTCCGCGGCAGGCCACCAGCAGCGTTCCCCGCGCGAGCAGTCACGGTTCCTGGCAGAGATCGGCATCCGCACCGCTCGTGTGGCCGGTGCTCGCGGCGCCTGATCGCCCCTGTCGTCACATCGAGCACCAGTGACGTGCGGGTCAGGCCCGACCGGCCGGTGTCCAGCCGGTCCTGCACGAGGCCGGCGACACGCGCGGCGACGTCGATGCCCAGCCGGCGGGTTTCGGTGGGGGCGGTGCGGGTGAGGAGTTGGCAGGCGATCGCGGGCCAGGCCGGGTCGGAATCGAGGTGGGCCAGCTCGAGGCAATAGAGGCACGGGCCGACCCCCGGTTCCACCAGCGGTCCCACGCGCACCTCGCTGTCGCTGAAGACCACCGGCAGGTGCGGCACGTCCCCGCGCAGCCAGCGGCCGTGCCGGGCCGGTTCGAGCGCGTAGTGGCCGATGATGACCGCCAGTGCGGGCGGGTTCGGCGCGGCAGGATTCACGGCTGCCCGGTGCGGCCGGGCCGGTTCGTGGGCGGGGCCGACGACCAGCAGGCCGAGGTCGCGCAGCAGCGCTCCGATCCGCAGCGCGGTCGGGCCGTCCCCGTCGACGCAGACGAGGGCGGCGGAGCGCGGCGACGCGGCGACGGGGACCGGCTCCGCGTCGGTGGACCAGGGCCCTCGTTCGGCCGTGACGATGAGGGCAGGTCGCAGGGACTCCAGCAGTGCCAGGGTGGCGGCCTCGGGCGTCCCGGCCCGCCGGCCGAGCATCATCGCACCGGAGCGCGGCACCCCGGAGACCAGGGCGGCGAGGACGTGCTCCAGCCCGGCACCGACCTGGGAGATCACGACGAGGGGATGGTCGATTCCGATCTGGATGGTGTCGGGGGTGCGCCAGACGAGGGGATAACGGGGATTGAGTCGAAGAGTCATGCGGTGATGATGCCGGAGTCCGTGCCCGCCCGCGCGAGTCATCCACAGGGTCGACGGGCCGGCGCGCCTGGACCGGCACGGGCCGGTGCACAGGTCCGCCCGATCCTCGGCTCCAACCCAGATTGCGCCCTTAGGCTGGCCGCATGACGGCCAGAAGAGTTCTCGTGACCGGCGCCACCGGATACATCGGCGGGCGCCTTGTTCCCCTGCTGCTTGATGCCGGGAACGAGGTGACCGTGCTCGTGCGGTCGCCGCAGAAACTGACCGATGTGCCCTGGAAGGACCGGGTCCGGATCGTGCAAGGGGACCTCGGCGACGCAGCCGGAGTGCGGGCGGCGCTCGCCGGGATCGACACCGTGTACTACCTCGTGCACTCGATGGGCACCAGCGGCGACTTCGAGCGTACCGAGCGTGTCGCCGCGCAGAACGTGGCCGACGCCGCCGCCGCCGGCGGGGTCACCCGGATCGTGTACCTGGGCGGGTTGCACCCCGATACCGCCGAGCTGTCCCAGCACCTCCGGTCCCGGGCCGAGGTGGGGCGGATCCTCCTCGCTTCCGGCGTGCCGACGGCCGCGCTGCAGGCCGGGGTCGTGATCGGCTCCGGGTCGACCTCGTTCGAGATGATCCGGCACCTCACCGATGTGCTGCCGTACATGCCGGCGCCCAAGTGGGTGCGCAACCGCATCCAGCCGATCGCTGTCCGCGACGTGCTCTACTATCTGGTGGCCGCCGCCGACCTTCCCGCCGACGTCAACCGAACGTTCGACATCGGCGGCCCCGACGTGCTCCGCTACGGCCAGATGATGAACGGCTACGCCCTCGAGGCCGGCCTCCGCCAGCGACCGATCGCCTCGCTGCCCGTGTTCACACCGTGGCTCGCCTCGCAGTGGGTGAACCTCGTCACCCCCATCCCGCGCAGCCTCGCCGTGCCGATCATCGCCTCGCTCCAGAACGACTGCGTCGTGCACGAGCGCGACATCGACCAGTACATCCCGCGCCCGCCCGGAGGCCTCACCGGGTACCGGCGGGCCGTGCGCCTCGCCCTCGGGCGGATGCGCGACGGTGACGTCGAGACGAGCTGGCGCAACGCGTCGATCGAGGGTGCCTCGAGCAACCCCCTGCCGAGTGACCCCGACTGGGCCGGCCACCTCGTCTACACCGACCTGCGGGAGAAGCACACGGCGGCGAAACCTGCCGACCTCTGGCGCATCATCGAGAGCATCGGCGGCGACAACGGCTGGTACTCGTTCCCGCTGGCGTGGGCGGTGCGCGGCTGGATGGACAAGATCGTCGGCGGCGTCGGACTGCGGCGCGGTCGCCGGGACCCGCAGCGCCTGCACACCGGTGACGTGCTCGACTTCTGGCGGGTCGAGCAGATCGATCGCGGCCGGTTCCTGCGGCTGCGGGCGGAGATGCGCGTCCCCGGGCGGGCCTGGCTGGAGATGACCGCGGAACCGGCGCCCGACGGCGGTTCGATCTACCGCCAGCGAGCCGTGTTCTTCCCCCGCGGGCTCGGCGGCCGGCTCTACTGGTTCTCCATCCTGCCGTTCCACGGTGTCATCTTCAGTGGCATGGCGAACCGGATCACGGCCGCCGCGGCGGCGTCGAAGCAGGCCTCCGTCGACGCCGAGGCCGCCACCGTCGACACCTCGCTGCCGGCCGGAAAACACTAGGCCGACTGCCCCGCCCGGGGGCATGATTAACGAACGTGAGGGAGGCCGTTATGTCGCAGACTGTGGTGTTCGTGGGGGATGGCCTCACCGTCGCGGGACGCTGGAACGAGTGGCTTCCCGAATACGAGGTGCAGAATCTCGCCGTGAGCGGGTATACGACCGACGAGGTGGTCGCCTCGCTGCCGAAGGTCGTCGCGACGGCACCGGATGCCGTCGTGCTGCAGGTGGGCACGAACGACCTGGGCTGGCGGCGCTCGGACGAGTACATCGTGCGCAACCTCGAGACCATCATCGTCGAGCTGCGCAAGCACCTGCCGGGTGCCCGGATCCTGGTGGTCTCGGTCCCCCCGCGCGAGCGGGACTACAGCCATCTCCTCCGCTCGATCAATCGCCATCTCCGCCAGTTCGCGCCCACCCAGCACGCCCAGTTCCTCGACCTCTGGCCGTCGATGGCCGAGCCGGACGGCGAGCTCTCGATCGCGTTGACGACGGACCGGCTGCATCTCAGCGACGAGGGGTACGCGGCCTGGACTGCCGAACTCAAACCGGCGCTCGAGTTCCTGTTCCAGAGTCCGCCGTCGAGCACGGCGATCCCCATCCAACACGTCTAGCCCGCGCGCAGGCGAGCCCCGGTGGTCGAGCTTGTCGACCCCGAGCACCGGTCCGGTTCAGCTGCGGGCGTGGCTGGCCTGCTGGGCGCGGTGGGTGGCGCCGGGCTGCCAGGTGGTGGTGGTTCCTGCCCAGGCTGGCGCCTTGACCTGGGGTTTGCCGCGGATCATGCGGATGAGCCAGCCCGAGGTGTCGATGCTGTGGTGGTGGTACCAGCAGAGAAGGACACCGTTGTCGATG